>NZ_JAUBRJ010000047.1:0-59518 GCF_036701805.1 Microcoleus sp. N3A4 | reverse complement strand
GTCTAAAGAGGGCTAAAGCCCAATTACGTACCTATTTCTAGGATGACAATTAATCCACCCTGCGTGCGTGCCCTGCTAGGGGGGATCTAGGCTTAATAGTCCAACACTATTCTGTGACTGGGTTTGACGTTAAGTTGACACCTATGGGCTCTTGGAGTGTCCCTAGGGGGAGCGATCGATAGGCGAGTGTACTTCATAAACCTGCAATCTGCTGTAAATTGACACCAACAATCACAGTTTTTTTACTTTACCTGTTTGCTCATAGATTGCTTCGGCCAAGTAAACCGAAAAATAGCTCCCTCACCCTCGGCCGATACCAGCAAAATACTGCCCCCTTGACCTTCCACAATTTTCTTCACCAACGACAAACCAATGCCAGTATTTTCAACTTTATCGCGCGCTTCCAAGGTCTGAAAAATCACAAAAACTTTATCGTGATATTGAGGAGCAATCCCCGGCCCGTCATCCGCCACAGAAAACTCGTAAAAATCATCTAACTCTTTAACCGATATTGTTACGTTACCCGATTCAGCTCGGTTGTGCTTGATGGCGTTGCTAATTAAATTAGAAAAAACCTGCTGTAACGGCAATCTTTCAGTCACAAAAGTTGGCATTCCCGGTTCAACTTTCACCTCAAATCCAGAGGGCGGCGCCAACGAATCAATAATTTCTGCTAATAACTTCTCAACTTTTACCATTTCTGAAGCTACTTGAATCCGTCCGACGCGGGAATATTGCAGCAGTCCCTCAATCAAACCTTCCATCCTGTGAACTCTGCCGCGCAGCAGGTTCATTTGGTGCAGAGTATCCTCTGTCATCGACTCGCTGAGGTCTTCTTCTATCCAACTGCTGAGATTGGCGATCGCCCTGAGCGGCGCTTTCAAATCGTGAGAAACTACATAAGCAAACTGGTCTAATTCTTGATTCCGCTTTCTCAAAATACTCGTCGTTTGAGCCAGCGTGTTAGCTGTCCACCTCAATTCTTCAGCGCGCAACCGCAGCGATTCCTCAGCTTGTTTGCGTTCCCTAATATCTTCTACCACACCCATCAGAAATTGAGTGCCATCTTGTTCTCGCAGCAGCGAAACTGTCAAGTGTGCCCACACCAACTCTCCGTCTTTGCGGACATAGCGATTTTCTAGAGAGTAATTTTCAATTTCTCCTGCTAACAATTGGCGCAAAAGTTCCAGTTCGCTTGCCAAATCTTCGGGAAAAGTAATCTCCTGAAATCTTTTTTCCACCAATTCTTGGCGGCTGTAGCCCAAAATTTCGCAAAGTTTTTGATTGACTAACATAAATTTGCCTTCCACAGTCTTTTGAACCATGCCGACTGCCGCCTGCTCAAAAGTAGCCCGAAACCGCTGCGCGCTTTCGGCTAAAGCCATTTCTGAACGCTTGCGATCGCTAATATCGTTGCTGATTTCCAAAATAGCCACAGGTTGATCTCGATCGTCGCGCTGCAAAGTCCACCGGCTGGCCACCGTTATTTTTGTGCCGTCTGCCTTGGTGCGTACCAGTTCCCCTTGCCAAGAACCCCGCTCGAAAAACACTTTTTGAATTGCCTCGAAAGGTTGCGTCCATTCTGTTTGCAAAAGCTCGTGAATATTTTGTCCGATTGCTTGCGACTTCCGCCACCCGTAGAGCCACTTCGCCCCCAAATTCCAATAAGAAATCGCCCCGTTCAAGTCGAGTACCGCGATCGTATCGTTCGCCAAATCCAGCATTTGCGCTTGCTTGCGTAGAGTTTCCTCAGCTTCTTTCCTTCTTCTGGCATCGCGGCAAATCGCAATAAACAAGTGTTGATTTGCCAGACGCATTTCGCTGACAGCCAACTCCATCGGAAACTTAGTTCCGTCGCTGCGAATTCCCACTGTTTCTTGCTGGTAAGTCTTCAGCGCAGTATCGGGATTTAACACAAAATATTCGATCGAATAATCCCCCGCGCTGCAGTCCGGCTGCGGTTGAGCAATCAGCCGCCGCAGGTTCGAGCCAATTATGCGATCGGCTTTCTCCCCAAAAATCTTTTCTGCCGCCCCATTAAAAGACTCAATATTTCCCCGTGCGTCCAAAGTAATAATACCGTCAGCCGCATTGTCTACCACAGCTTGAATGCGACTTTTACTTTCTTCCAAGCCAGCTTCCCGCTTCCTCAATTCCTTCTCTAAACTATCAAATAAATACCAAGAAGCCCCTGCACCCAAACAGCCGAAAAGCAAACCAGCAACTTGCACGAAATTAGTGAAATCTATCAAATCCCGTCTTTGCCGATCTAGAGCTTTCTGGTAGGCTTCGCCCGCATCAGCAAACGCATTAAATTTTTCGCGCAGTCGATCCATCTTCAATTTACCTTGAGCGAACACCTGAATTGTTTCCGCCGACTGCACGCTTGTTGCCGAACTGTCGAGCTTATTCAAAGTGTTTTGCAAGAAATTTATTTCCTGTTCGGTACTTTGTTTAATTTCTTCAAATTGCTGAACTTGCAGTTTGTTTTCTCGAACCATAACCTTGAGTTTAGCCAGCAGCGGAGGCAAACTCTTCTTGGCTTCTGAGTAGGGTGATATAAATTCGCGGCGCTTCGTCAACCCGTAACCCCGAATGCCCGTTTCCGCATCCACCACGAGGGTTAACAAGCGGTTAGTTTCCTGAAGTATTGCCCTATTAGTATCTCCTCGCTTTCTCATCTGTAGGCCGCTATCCCGGAGCCCTGCAATTGCTATCAGCGAAGCAAACAGACAAATCACGGGGATAGCAACGATGACTGTTCCCCGCTGGCGAATTGGTCGGTTTGTCCATACAAATTGGATGCAGCGATCGAGCAAATACTTCACGGATGTTGAAGGAGAAAGTTTGCTGGCAGTATATCAACTTTTGACAATTTATGCTATGAATAAGTTGGTTTTTTTGTTTGGCGATCGCCGGGGACTAACCGTGGAAACTAGATTAGGCCCCTGCGATCGCTACCTGCTAACAGCGACAGCAGATTTTTTAGCAAGCTTTTTAAGGGGAGGCAAGGAGAAGGAAAGGCGTTTTTTCGGCAGCGAGACAGCAGGCGAAGGCGAAAGACTCGTTTCTACTTTACCTTCGTTTTCGCCTTCGCCTGTTGCTTTCAAACTAGAGTCTGTTTCGCAAGTGTTCTCAACATTTGTAGCTACAGTAATCCACCTGCCTGTAGCGGGATCGCGATGGCAAGTGAAAGGATTTATTTTTAGCGGTTGACTGCAAGGTTTAATCATGTAGATGCACTCCTTTGATTCTGAGAATTTGCACGCAGCTTTCAGTGGCATTGCTATCTCGCCAGTAGAAGCAGCAGTTTGAAGGCAAAAAGCAGAATTGTGTTTCTGCGTCCAGAGACCTTTGATAATTCCTGATTTCCTGTTAACTTTTGCCTTCTACTGGTTAGCGACCATAGCATTACTTAGAACTTATATCAATTCCGGTTACACCGTCCGTGATTGTTGACTGTTGACTGTTGACTGTTAACAGTTAACTGTTAACTGTTGACTGTTAACTGTTGACTGTTAACTGTTAAAAATCTCAAATCTCAAATCGGTTGACTGTTGACTGTTGACTGTTAAAAATCTCAAATCTCAAATCTCAAATCGGTTGACTGTTGACTCGATTTTATGATTCCGATGCAACCGGAAACGATATTACGCACGATTGTTGAGAAACCGGGTTTTTTTACGAAAAGACGGGTTGTAGACCGCAGATTCGGTAAAAAATCCGGTTTCTGGGCCCCGATGGTAAGTCCTGATTACTTTTACCAAATTGCCCTCCTACAAGCAACACCCACTCCCTGCATGAGGTTGAGGTGCGACTTGTGAATGCAGCGAGACGCCATATCCTGCTTGCGGCAAAAGTTTGGGATAATATAGGTATTCTAGGCTGAGAAAAAATGCTACTTTGTGATGAGCAACAGAGGTCGATCGCGATCGGCGTCACAATGATCAATAAGAATTGGGAATTGCGAATTGGGCATTGGGCATTGGGCATTGGGCATTGCGAATTGGGAATCGGTAATCGATGATTCTTCCTTCTTCCTTCTTCGTTGTTCCTTGTAACTGAGATATTGCACCATTCTCAATAATCTTTTCAGGGCAGGATGCCCACCCCACAAGAAAATCTACTCTTTGTGGAACAGGCATCTTGCCTGTTCTTGAGAATGGTGCAAGATGTGAGTTCTAACTAATATCAACTTTTGCCTTTAATTGAACAATAAAAGTAGATCCAACACCCAACTGACTCTCAACAGAGATATCGCCCCCCATCATCTGGCAAAACAAGCGGCTAATGGCCAATCCCAAACCGGTGCCCCCGTACTTGCGAGTAGTCGAAGCATCCCCTTGAATAAAAGGTTCAAACAAACCGTGCTGCTGTTCTGCCGACATCCCTATCCCCGTATCAGATACCTGCAAATAAAGCCAATCGCTGCCGCCTGCGCGTTCGCGAGTCGCGCTCAACAGCACCGTTCCACTTTCGGTAAACTTCAGGGCATTCGAGAGCAAATTGAACAGAATTTGCCGGACTTTAGTCAAATCTGCATACATCACTCCCAAATTCACAGAGCAAGAAACTTGCAATTGATTGTGATTTTTTTCGACCAAAGGGTGCAAAGTTGCAACGACTTCTTCTATTAAATTGCCGAGGTCAAATTTTTCTAAATAAAGCTCCATCCGACCGGCTTCTATCTTAGAAAGGTCTAGAATATCGTTAATTAAAGTCAGCAAGTGTTTGCCGGCGTTGTAAATTTTTTGGGTATCGGGAATGATGTTTTCGAGTCCCGATTCCAGTGCTTCTTCTTGTAGCATTTCGCTGTAACCGATAATCGCGTTGAGCGGCGTCCGCAGCTCGTGGCTCATATTGGCTAAAAAAGTGCTTTTAGCTCTGGAAGCTGCTTCAGCTTTGTGTACGGCTTCTTGCAAAGCTATTTCGGCTCTTTTGCGCTCGGCAATTTCGATGCGGAGCAGTTTATTGGCGGCGGTGAGTTGAGCGGTGCGCTGATTGACGGTCATTTCTAGCTGCGCTTTGGCTTTAGAGAGTGCTTCCTGAGCCCGCTGGCGTTCAAATCCTTCGATCGCCAGCGCTACCAAATTTGCCAAAGAATCGGCGAAGGTGCGCTCCTCCAAAGCCCACTGGCGGGGCGCGCCGATATGTTCGAGAGAGAGGATGCCCACGATCTGGCCGCCGAGCCTAATTGCTACATTTAATATGCATGAATTGGGCTTGGTGGCATTCGGCTGCACAGCGAAATGTTCCGCTATCGAAGATGAGGGGTACAAATTTGTTTTTATAGAGTTTTGACTGTTTGGCGCAGGTTCTAAAGCTTTGTCCGATCGCAAGTTTTCGCCCGGTGCGTCGCCTTCGACACCTAAAACTGAAAAGTTTAAATCGCTTGCCAATATGGACTCGCGGCTCAAATGATTCTCGTGGGTGCGATCGTACAAGTCGAGACAAACTAATTTGAGGTTGGGGATTTTAAATTTTGCAGGATTGACCGACTCTTTTTCCTCTCGGGCGGCCGTCTCTGTATCGATTGATTCTGTTTGGTTGTGGGCGAGCGCTCTCTCGGTAAAATTTAGGCGAGGATCGATCGGGTAGCGAGTTCCATATCTGAAATGGTTGTAAAGCCAGACGCTGACTTTTTCCACCTCCAAAGTGCGGGCTGCCGCTTCGGTAATTTCGCGAATTCCCACATTCAGCGCACCGCTGTTGAAAGTTCTCTGCCGGCCTAGCTGCAACAAAGCCAGACTCTGGCGGCGGAGCCGCTTTTCGCTCTCTTGGAGGGTTTGTTCTGCTTCCTTGCGCTGGGTGAGGTCGTACAATGCACACAATGCTGTCTGTTCGCCGTTAAACTGAAGGGGCTGAACGGAAATCATCGCCCAGAAGAGAGTGCCGTCTGCCTTTTTGCAATGGAGTTCGTAGTTTTTGAGATAACCGTTTTTGGTAAGTGTGTCAAGTATCTTTGGGCGATCGGCGGGGTTGAAGTAAAAGTCTGGGGTGCTGCTGCCGATCAATTTTTCTAAGGGTATGTTCAGCAGAGAAGCCAATTGAGCGTTGGCATAGAGAATTAAGCCGTCACAGAGGCGAGAAACCAATACCGGAACGGGAGTTGCTGAGGCGATCGCCCGAAACTGGTCTTCGCTTGAGAGCGCTGCCACCTCAGCTTTGCCGAGCAAGTCAGCTTTCATCGTATCCGAATGTTCGGTGGTAGTCTCCAGCAAAATTTCTAGCTCAGCCTTTTCGCGTTTCAAGTTTTCAAGTTCCGCACTCAGTCGCTGAACGTCCAAAAGTAGCTGTTCTCGTGATGGTTCTTCCTGCATAGCAATTGACAATTGGTAATTTTTAGTCTGTTGAGAGTTTTTTAGGATTTGGTGGTAACTTAACTATGACTTATTCCCATTAACTTGGGCCGCCCTTATCTTGGTTCTCGGACTTAGCCTGCACTGATTTTTACCTTTTTCGATTTACTATTCCAATTCTAAGTGTAAAGAAGGCATCAGCCGCTGCAAGTTCTTCAGGGATTTTCCCTGCCACGGTATGTGTTTAGAGCCTTTTATGGCGATTTGAATATTTTTTTGCTGGCGCACTTTGATCACAAATTTTGAGACAATGTTAATTCCCGAACTATTTAAAAATTCTAGCTTTCGCAAGTCTAGAGTAATCGTGTTTGGCGAGGAGTCAGCCACTTCGTTGAGCAGATCGACGATCGGCGTGTATTCTTCCATCTGGCTGAGCCGGAACGAGCCGCAGCAGGTGACTGTTTGGGTAGCGCGATCGTAGTGGATCGTGTAATCTTTGGTCTGAATCTCCATACTTTTGTCAGTTGCCGGTTGTGAGCGGTAAAGGGGCTGTGGCTGCGCGAGGGAGGATTGAGCTTCAGGCTAGCACGATAAAAATTCGGCCGAATGCCGACTGCCGACTGCCTTTGCCTGTGTAACTTGTACTACATATACTGCCAACTGTATCATTGCCGCAGGGCAGTGATGAGTTATTTTGGGATTTATCAGTTGTGATATCAATTCCGGTTGCACTCCTCGAAATGATTGTTGATTGTTGACTGTTGACTGTTGACTGTTGACTGTTTGGACATTTGAACAATACCCATGCAACTGGAAACGATATGAGTTGTCGAAGTTGAGGAGACCAGCTTTTGCTGAAGTTCCGAGCGATCGATTCTGTTTTTTTTCTCAGCTTGGTATTGACAAAATCACCAAAATGTGAGACAAATTTCACATCTAACACAGCAGTGAGTAGGAGCATATTTAATGGCAATTTCACAAATTACAGAAAAGCTTTTGGCTGCTAAAAAAGCTAAGGGAATTAGTTTTGCAGATTTGGAAAAACTTTTGGGGCGCGACGAAGTTTGGATTGCCGCGGTTATTTACCGTCAAGCAACCGCATCTGAAGAGGAAGCAGAGAAAATTGTCTCGGCTTTGGGACTAGATGGCGAGACGGTTGCGGTTCTCTGCGAACCTCCGTTAAAAGGTTCTTTGGATCCCTCAGTTCCAGTTGACCCTCTGATTTATCGGTTCTATGAAATTATGCAGGTTTACGGGATGCCGCTCAAAGCAGTGATACATGAAAAATTTGGTGACGGGATTATGAGCGCGGTAGACTTTACTTTGGATGTCGAGAAAGAAGCAGACCCAAAAGGCGATCGAGTGAAATTAATTATGTCGGGGAAATTTTTAGCCTACAAAAAATGGTAAGCAAGTGTCGCTAAACTCGGCCGGTGAAAATTAAAATATTTTAATCGGTCGAATGACTGATGACTAATCACTAATGCCTCACAAGTGTTAACTTAGAAATAGAGTCGGCGAAGCTTGACTGGTTTTGGTGTCCGCGGGAAACCTTTCTAGGGTAAGGCTAAGATCGATCGCGCGGCAACTTCCCCAGTCAAAGAAAGCAACCGCAACCGTAAAGTAAGAGGCAAATATGTCAAAATATGACTCCCATCTCAGATGCTCATTTTGCGGCAAGTCGCAGGAGTACGTCCGCAAGTTAATAGCTGGGCCCGGCGTCTACATTTGCGATGAATGCGTGGAACTGTGCAATGAAATTTTAGAAGAAGAGTTTTTTGACTCCAGCAAAACAATTGGTCAACAGATTCCCCAATCAGAGGTGCGAGAGTCTCAGGGACAAGGAACGCGGCGTCAAGGTCGATCGAACAAATCGAAAATCGTTTTAGCTCAAATTCCGAAACCGACAGAAATTAAGCAGCATTTAGACAACCACGTCATCGGCCAGCATTCAGCAAAAAAAGTCCTTTCTGTAGCAGTTTACAACCACTACAAGCGCTTGAGCGTTGACCAAGCTAAAGATAGCGACAAGTCTTCTGCTGACAGCGATGTAGAACTGCAAAAATCCAACATCCTGCTAGTTGGGCCGACAGGTTGTGGCAAAACTTTGTTAGCGCAAAGTTTGGCGCAAATGCTCGAAGTCCCCTTTGCGGTAGCCGATGCGACGACGCTGACAGAAGCTGGATATGTCGGCGACGATGTAGAAAATATTTTGCTGCGGCTTCTGCAAATGTCGGATTTTGATGTCGAATCGGCGCAGCGCGGCATTATTTATATTGATGAAATTGACAAGATTGCTCGCAAAAGCGAAAACACTTCGATCACAAGGGATGTATCGGGAGAAGGAGTGCAGCAAGCCCTGCTAAAAATGTTGGAAGGAACGGTGGTTAACGTGCCCCCGCAAGGCGGCCGCAAACATCCTTACCAAGATTTTATTCAAGTTGACACGAGCAAGATTCTATTTATTTGCGGCGGTGCTTTTGTCGGTTTAGAAAAAATAGTTGAACAGCGTTTGGGTAAAAAATCTTTAGGCTTTATTCAGCCAACAGAAAGCGACAGTAACTCAACTTTGCCGGCCAAGGATAAGCGGGCTGCTGATATTTTGCAGCAGGTACAGCCCGACGATTTAGTCAAGTTTGGTTTGATTCCTGAGTTTGTCGGGCGGATTCCGGTGGTGACGGTGATTTCGCCGCTGGATGAAGCAGCTTTGATGCAAATATTGACCGAGCCCCGAAATGCGCTGGTGAAGCAGTATCAAAAGCTGTTGAAAATGGACAGCGTGGAGTTGGAATTCCAGCCGGAAGCGCTGCGGGCGATCGCCCAGGAAGCCTACCGCCGCAAAACTGGCGCGAGAGCTCTCCGCAGCATTTTAGAGGAGTTAATGCTAGATGTGATGTACGAATTGCCTTCTCGCAAGGATGTGGCTCACTGTATGATTACTCCTGAAATGGTCGAGAAGCGATCGACTGCTGAATTGCTGTGGCATCCGGCATGGCGCAAACAGCACGAAACTGCATAATTTGTAATCTGTAGGGTGCTTGTGGCGCACCCTACAAACTACTAAACCAGCCCCAGATTTATCCCTGGGGTCGCTTTCTCTAATCAGAAATCTAAAATCTAAAATCTAAAATCTAAAATTGATTGGTGGCAAGTGCGGTATGATGTGATTTCGCGATCGGTTCTAGCGGGGAGCAGCCGCTAGAGGAAACGGGGAAAGTTCGGTGCAAGTCCGGCGCTGTCCCGCAACTGTAATGAAACCCTTGTGGTTTCTCAAGTCAGAATGCCCGCCGATATCTAACTCACTTTTGAACGCATCTGCGAGGTACGGATGATGGATGGAATTAATGCGGCTGTACCCACAAAGCACAGTCTGTTTGTTTGCACTGCTTGCGCTAGTGTTTGGAAAAACGGCAAGCGCGAAGGCAAAAGCGGCGGTCAACAATTTATGGAAGACTTATCGAAACTCGCTAAAGATTGGGAATTTTGCGATGAGTTTGATATTCGGGAAGTTGAGTGCATGAGTGCTTGCAGTCGCTCTTGTGCGGTGTCTTTTGCTGCTGTTGGAAAGTACACTTATCTGTTTGGCGATTTGCCTGCAAATGAACCGGAAAGTGCGGAAGCTGTACTCGAATGCGCGGGTCAATACTATGCTAAATCGGACGGTTTGTTGCCTTGGTCTGAGCGTCCTCAAGCTCTGAAAAAAGGCATTTTGGCGAAGATTCCGCCGCTGGGAAATTAGATAGGTTTGTAGTAGGGACTTTAGTTTTTTCCTTCTCGTTCCTAGGCTTTGCCTGGTAACGCATACGCCGAGGCTCTGCCTCGTTTTAAAAGCGATCTTTTATTCCAGCGAGGCAGAGCCTCTAGATCGGTATTCCCAGGCAGAGAGAGCCTGGGAACGAGATATCCCATCACCAAATAAGCACAAAATCATCAATGCACAAAATTCCTGTTACAGTCATTACCGGCTTTCTCGGTAGCGGCAAAACTACCCTAATTCGTCACTTATTGCAAAATAATCAAGGTCGCCGAATTGCTGTTATGGTTAACGAATTTGGCGAAATTGGAATTGACGGAGAACTGCTGCGCGATTGCCAAGTTTGCGACGAAGAAGAAAATGTCAGCAGCAATATTGTAGAACTAACAAATGGTTGTCTTTGCTGCACTGTTCAAGAGGAATTCTTGCCGACTATGCAGGAATTGTTGAAGCGCCGAGAGCAAATTGATTGTATCTTAATTGAGACTTCTGGTCTCGCACTTCCTAAACCTTTGATTCAAGCTTTTCGCTGGCCGGAAATTCGCACGGGTGCTACTGTAGACGGTGTTGTTGCTGTTGTCGATTGCGAAGCTGTTGCTAGCGGTACTTTTGTCGGTGATATCGATGCTTTGATGGCACAGCGGCAAGCTGATTCTAGTTTAGATCACGAAACTCCGATCGAGGAATTGTTTGAAGACCAGTTAGCCTGTGCCGATATGGTACTTTTAACGAAGGTCGATCGCGTAGATGCTGAAACTCACCAGAAAGTCCAAACCTGGTTGCAACAAGAATTGCGTCCGAGTGTGAAAATTGTGCCCTGCAAAGGTGGCGAAATTAACCCCGATGTGCTGTTGGGATTTAATGCGGCGGTTGAGGATGATTTGGAGTCTCGCCCGAGTCACCATGACACTGAGGAGGAACACGAGCACGATGATGATATTAACTCGACTTTCTTTATTGCCGATCGCGAATTTGAACCTGAAGCTTTGGTGAAAAAACTGCAATCCTTGATGCAGCAGGAGGAAATCTATCGGATTAAAGGGTTTGTGGCGGTTCCCAAGAAACCGATGAGGATGGTGTTGCAAGGTGTGGGTTCGCGGATCGAACATTTTTACGATCGCCCTTGGCAACCTTCGGAGATCCGGCAAACCAAATTAGTGTTTATCGGTCGGGAACTCGACTCTGTTAAAATACAGTCATTCTTGTAGTTGAATGCGGGCGATCGCTTTTTTGTAAAAAAGGGCGATCGTTCGATTTTAGATTTTAGATTTTAGATTTTAGATTGGGGATTAAATAATCGATTATAGTGGTTCCAATTACCTACGAATTACCCATTACCCATTACCCATTAAACCAACCTGATATCATATACTGCCACAGGTTCCTGTTTCATTGAGGCGAAACATTGTTAACATCACACTTTTATCGCCGTACTGTTCCTTGATTTTTTGCACAATGCCTAAAAGTTTGGGGTCAACCAAATACTTTTCACGATCCGGCTCGATCGCAATATACCAGTTGTAATACTCGCCGATCAGTTCCGGACGAATTCGCTCAAATATTGCTCGGCAGCGCAAACCGAGTTCAGTTCTTTCTGCTTCGCGCCTTGCTAATTCTTCGGGTGGTATAGTCTGTTCGGGAGAGATTCTACCCCGCAGCGCTTTTCGCTTTTCTGATAGCTGAGTCATGGTGTTTTTTAGATTAAATGTATAGATTGATTTATGATAGCCCACTAAGTAGGTCGGTGGGGAAATTCATAAGTATGTAACAAAATATTAAGTAAGCTGTCGCGCATTTAAATTGCACATACTCGGCGGGCGGGACGCCCACCCCACAACAGTTTGATTGTTTTTTGACATACAATTTAAATGCCGCAACAGCTTAGGTGATGAGACTTAAATTTAATACGTTGTGTACGATAATTTCCTTTTTTTTCTCTAGCCCCTACCCCATCAATTACGGCATAAGCAAGCTCTAATTCATCCTCAAATATTTGCCCTGCTAGTTCATCTTTTTTGAGGTGTTGCCACTCCAATTCAATTGGATTCATTTCTGAACAATATTTGGGTAAAAAGAAGATGTATAAACCCTAGCTTTCCCACTTCGACCATAACTGTTGGACTTCATGGCTACGTTGTTGGGCTTGGGCCCTCAAGCGTCTGGGTGGTTATGTAAGCTGTCAGTCATACCTCATCTTTTTGAGAAAGGCTATACCTCACTAGAGCTATTTCTTCGTTTAATTATCTTAACATAGTTGTGTTTTTCCGCGCCGACTTACTTATCTGGTGGTGATTCCATCATTTGACCGTCCAAGGCAAGCAGGCCGATCGAAGTACGGCAAGTTTTACCCTGATTATCCCAATTCTTTTTAGCATTAAAGGCTACTTCCCAAACTCTATCCTCAAAATAAGCCTCAATTTCGGCATGAACTAAAACTCTGTAGGCAAGAGTTAAGGCTAACTGCCGATCGGAATATGAACCTATAGGGTTAGTCTTAGGAATAAATTGTTTTTTTAACCTAATGCTGATGACCAAGGTAATGTCATTGCGGACAATGCGTAAGGGAGCATCTCAGTTTTGCATTTATAGTGCGAGCTTAAGAGCTCGCGATTTGTAGAATACGCGAGCTCTTAAGCTCGCACTATAATAAAAAAAATGCTTTTTGCAAAACTGAGATGCTCCCATGCGTAACGCCTAAATCTGACACTTGCATTTAACCAAAGCGTCCACTAATATATTCTCCGGCTTCCTGTGTCTGCGGGGTATGAAAGATTTGCTCCGTCGGGCCAAACTCTACTAATTTGCCCCGGCGTTTGCCTTGCTCGTCCGTTTCTGTATTGAAAAATGCCGTCCAATCCGCGATTCTTGACGCTTGTTGCATATTGTGAGTCACCGTAATAATTGTGTATCGTTCCTTAAGTTCTAAGCACAGTTCTTCAACCTGTCGCGTAGAAATGGGGTCGAGAGCAGAGCAAGGTTCATCCATCAATAAAACATCGGGCTTCATCGCGATCGCGCGGGCAATACAGAGCCGTTGTTGTTGTCCCCCAGATAACGCCGTTCCTTTATCTTGCAGTTTATCCTTGACCTCATTCCAGATAGCTGCTTGTCTGAGGGAAGATTCCACTAATTCATCCAGATTTCCTTGATAACCGTTAGTTCTGGGGGCATAGGCAATATTTTCATAAATGCTCTTGGGAAAAGGATTCGGTCGCTGAAACACCATTCCCACCTGTCGCCGCAATTTGACGGAATTCACTTGCGGATCGTAAATATTACGGTTGCGGTAAATGAGTTTCCCTTCCACTCTGGCACCAGGGATTAGATCGTTCATCCGATTAAAACAACGCAATAAGGTACTTTTGCCGCAACCTGAAGGGCCGATAAAGGCCACAATTTTTTGACTGGGAATTTTGATATAGACATCGACAAGAGCTAAAAAGTCATTGTAAAAAACCTTTACGCCCTCTGCATCAAACACACTCTTGTCCGTATTGACGTGGGTATTAGTGTTAGTCATCTAGAACGATCTCCTTAATGTTGTTGAAAACCCAAGCTATACCAATTTTCGCCTCCAGAAAGCAACAATGATGAGTGTGGGTTTGTTTACGCTCATCCGCTCGTGTAAGGTGCGTCGCTCAAAGATAGTAGATATT
The DNA here is from genome assembly GCF_036701805.1 of Microcoleus sp. N3A4. Classification (NCBI taxonomy): domain Bacteria; kingdom Bacillati; phylum Cyanobacteriota; class Cyanophyceae; order Oscillatoriales; family Microcoleaceae; genus Microcoleus; species Microcoleus sp. N3A4. The sequence continues at coordinate 45,809 of NZ_JAUBRJ010000047.1, read as the reverse complement.
CTTTAAGATTTTTGATGGCGACGCACCCTACAGATACTGAAACGATATCCTTAATGTTGTTGAAAACTCAAGTTAATTAATGGCTGGAATAGCGTTGGCGCAGATAGATAGCGACAGCATTGAGCGCCAAAATCAACAGAATCAGCACAATAATCGTCGCTGCGGCTGCACTGGCAAACCCCGGTTCAGGACGAGTAATATAGCTGAAAATTTGAATGGGTAACGCCATAAATCGTTGGAATAAACCCGGATCGAACGTGAGAAAACTGACAGCCCCCACGACAACCAAACAGGCGGCATCTCCAATGGCGCGGGAGACAGAAATAATCACCCCCGTCAAAATTCCCGGAATGGCATACGGCAAGACATGGTGTTGAATGGTTTGCCATTTGGTACTTCCCAGTCCATAGGAAGCATTTCTGAGAGAATCGGGAACCGCTCGAATCGCCTCTCTTGCTGTCACAATAATGACGGGTAAAGACAATAGGGCAAGAGTTAATGCCCCCGAAATCAAGGTAGGGCCAAACCCTAGTAAATAGTTAAAAACCCCTAAACCTAGCAAGCCATAGACAATAGAAGGAATCCCTGCTAAATTCCCGATATTAATCTCAATCAGGGCAGTCCACCACTTTTTAGGGGCGTATTCCTCTAGGTACAAAGCAGCACCTACCCCAATGGGAACCGCAACCAAAATGACGATCGCTCCTAACAAGAAACTTCCAATAATGGCTGGACGGATACCTCCGCGTTCGGCAAAACGGGAAGGCGTTTCCGTAAGAAACCCCGGCGTTACCAATCTGCCAAATCCATCATGGAGGATATTCAGAACCAGTAAGGCGAGGACAAATAAACCGATGAGTAACCCAAGTAAGAAGAGATATTCAAAGACTTTACCGATCGCTTCTCGGCGTTCTATGTTGTCGGTAAATTCGGCAGTGTTGACGGAATTGTTTGTCAGAGTTGATTTAACCATAGCAATCAATCGTATTTTTCCTTAAAGCGATTAGAAATCCAAAAGCTGGCCATATTGAGAGACAATGTAATGACGAACAAAACTGCCCCCACCGCATACAAAGTCTTAAAACTTAGGCTACCCCTGGGACTATCTCCCCCCGAAATCTCCGCCATAAAAGCGGTCATGGTGGCGACAGATTCCATGAAATTGGCGGTGATGCGAGGCTGCGATCCAGCCGCAATCAAAACGGTCATGGTTTCTCCCACTGCACGGGAAACGCCTAAAATTATCGAAGCCATAATCCCAGACAAAGCCGCCGGAAGCACCACTTTAAAAATGGTTTCTAGTTTGGTAATGCCCAAGGCATAGGAACCTTCTCGCAGAGAACGGGGAACGGATCGAATTGCATCTAAGCTGATGGAACCGACAGTAGGGGTGATCATAATCCCCATCATTAACCCAGCACTAAGGGCATTAAAAATCTCTAAGGGGAAAAGATGCCGCAGAACCGGAGTGACAAAGAGCAAAGCAAAGTAACCGTAAACTACTGTGGGAATTCCCGCCAATAATTCCACAGCAGGGCGTAACACGGCTGCCACTTTCGGTTGGGCATATTCACTCAGGTAAATGGCTGAAGATAAACCCAAGGGAACTGCTACACTCATAGCGATCGCAGATGTTAAAAACGTTCCGTTCAGCAGCGGCCAGATGCCAAAATGGGCTTCGGCAAACAGAGGAGTCCATCGGGTATCCAGAAAAAACTGGGCTAAGGAAACTTCTTGGAAAAAACCCAAAGTCTCTTGGAAAATGATCCAGACAATACCAAAGGTGGTGGCAACGGACACGAAGGCGCAGGCAAATAAAACCGCACCAATAATCTTTTCTGGGACATCTTCAGAAGCATTTTTAAGCAAGAAGTCATCCGCAGCGAAAAGGGAGTCATCAAAGGAACTAGGAGTTAGGGTCATGGGAAGCGAGATTTCCTCCTTAAATAAAGTTAGTAATAGGTTCACCGGGTTTGGCTTTTTTGAATTTCGTTCCGGTTTCACGCCGCTCAAATTTTTGCTTAGTTTTCACATAAGCTTCATCGGGTAACGCCACATAACCCACACCATCCACCCATTTCCAAGAATTTTCTAAATAGAATTTCACGAATCTTTCCAGGGAAGGATTGGTTTCAAGGGCTTTTTTATTGACGTAGATAAAGAGGGGTCGAGAGAGGGGGCTATAAATATTTCTCAGAACGTTATCAAGGGGAACTGGTTTAACACACTTTCCATCCGCATTTTCAACCCCCACCGCGTTCAATTTGTCTTGGTTTTGGAGCAAGAAGGAAATTCCCAGATAGGCCAGTCCAGATTTATTGCCAATTACCCCTTGAACGAGGGTATTTTGGTTGCGACTGGGGGTAAAGTCGGTACGACTATTTCTCCTTTTACCCGTTACGGCTTGGGTGAAATAATCAAAGGTTCCCGTATCGGAAGGAGGGGCAAACAGCAACAGTTTTTCGTCGGGAAATTCGGGATTGATTTGTTTCCAACTGGCGATTTTGCCTTCCGATTTGGAATTCCACATTGTGTCTAATTCCTGAATAGTTAGACATTTGGCAAAGTTATTTTCCTTATTAACAACTACCGCAAGACCATCAAGAGCCATAGGTAATTCAATAAATTCGATCCCTTTTTCCTCACATTTTTTGATTTCTTCGTCTCTGATGGTGCGAGAAGCCCCCGCAATCTCAAGGGTTCCAGCACAAAACTTGCTAAACCCTCCGCCTGTGCCACTCGCAGCGACGCTTACTTGGGCATTGGGATAAAGTTTTTGGTATTCTTCGGCGACGGCGAGGGAAACGCCAAAGCCCACAGCACCACCATCAATACTGATTTGCTGTTCCTTATCTCCTGAGTTGCCACAACTGGTTATCAGTTTGCCCATGAGGATAATAGGAATTAGGTAAAACCAACGAGAAAATTTCATAGGATTTGAGCGTAAATTTGGAAAAATGAAAGTGAATTAGGCGTTTAGGTTCAGGACTTGACCTTAATTTGGTCAAAGATGCCATCCTTTGCAAAAAACTTCTCTTTGATCGAAGGCCACCCTCCTAAATCTTGAGCATTGAACAAGGTTTTAATTGGGGGAAATTGCACCTCTGTGCCTTGAGCAATAAAGGGATTGACCGAACGGTAGCCTAATTTGGCGAATTCTTGCTGAGCTTCGTCTGAATAGAGAAAATCGACAAAGGCTGCTGCCACTTCTCTCGTTCCATGCTTATCCACGTTTTTATCAACTATCGCCACGGGATTATCGATAGAGATATTGAGGGGAGGAACAAAGTAACTGGTTTTGGGTCGGTTCGTTCCAGCTAAAATCACTTCATTTTCATAGGTTACTAAGGCATCTCCCTGCCCTTGTTGGAAGAATAAGTCGCTGGCTTCCCGCGCATCTTTGGTTAGGGTGGGAATTTTTTTATAGATTTTGCCCACAAAATCAAGGGCTTGTTCAGGCTCTCCTCCTTCTTGGGTGACTGACCCCCACAGACCTAAAAATTGCCAAACACCAATACCAGAGGTTTGAGGATTCGCTGTAATGACATTTACATCTTCTTTGGCTAAATCTGCCCACGTTTTAATATCTTTGGGGTTGCCTTCTCGGGTAACAATTGCCGCCACCGATTGACTAACTACTCCCCTTCTAGGAACTCTGTCCTGCCAGCCAGAATTAATTAAACCCGCTTCTTCGATGCGAACGACATCCAATGGGAGGGCAAGATGCACTACATCGGCTTCTTGTTTGCCGGCAATGATCTCGTCGGTTTGCGCTAAAGACCCGCCATAACTGCGTTCAAAAATGACGTTTTGGTTGTGTTCTTTCTGCCACTTTTCAACAAATTTAGGGACGATTTGGTCATGGGCCGCTTTCGTCACTGAGAAGGAAACTAGGTTGAGCTTGATATCGCCTTGATTAGCCCTACTCGTTCCAGAGCAAGCAGCAATTGATGTACTTAGAATTACACTTAGTAAAAACAAGACGATGTACGCTTTTTCTGAGCGTCCTAGATGCTGAGCTTTTTTAAGAAATTGCCCTGAAAATCGCAGCAATTGGGAACTGGCTGCGATCGCAAGTTTTAGAGACTGAACGATCGAAGTCACTGAATTTTGCCAAACTTGTGGTTGATTCACCGATACTTTTTCTTTAACTACGGTATCTTGATCGAAATTACGTAGTTTTGAGGATTATAGAGCGATCGAATTAGAGTCTTGAGTTTTCTTAATATTTTCTTAATAAGTTGTCTTAACCTACCGCTACCATGACAAAGAGTCCAAACTCACACCCGCCCGCCGCGGCCGCTAAACAGTTAGAACTGACTAACTTAAGTGACTCCCGCATTGGCGATGCCCAGAAAACGGTGATTATTGCCTCTGGGAAGCAGTGGGTGCGGTAAAAGTAAAAGTACGCTGTTGCGGATTATTGCTGGCTTAGAATATCCGACGGTGGGGGAAATGTTTATTGACCCGGATGTCCCACCGCCGTAGAAGTGTTTGAAGGCAATATCAATGATGCTTCAACCTTAAGTCCACTGCTGGAAAAAGTTCGCCAAAAGAGTTAGACAAAATTGTCACGCTTGACAACCGCTCGAATCGTCCACTTCGAGGAGCAGAAAAATTGGGGTGAGAGTGGGAAAGGTCATCAATCGCTATCAGATAGCAAAGCATTTTCATCTCAAGATTACCGACAACAGCTTCTGCTACGAACGAAACAGCGAGAAGATTGAGATGGAAGCGCATTTAGATGGAATTTATGTGATTCGTAGCTCGGTCTGTGCTTCTGGGTTAGATGAGAGAGAAACAGTGAAGGCGTATCAGAGTATATTCGATCGGACGCACCTTGCACCCTCTCCGGTAGGGTGCGTCCGAAACAAAAACTTTCGAGTTGATGCAAAAACTTCGACTGACGCACCTTACACTATCTGTATCAATTCAAACAGCTTTGCTTGCCAAAAAATCTCTCATGTACCGATTAACTAACTGCGGCTGTTCCTGCTGCACCCAGTGGCTGCAATTGGGAATGTATTGAATCTGAAAATCCCGCACGTAATCTGCTGTCCCGTAGGTTAACTCTTTGCCGAGGGCGGTATCATTTTCACCCCAAATCATCAGTGTGGGAACTTGCAGCACGCTCCAATTCTGGCGATCGACAAATCCCCCAGCAATATTGCGGTAATAATTAATAGTAGCGGTGAGAGCGCCCCGTTTGGCCGCCGCATCTTTGTAAGCTTCGATATCTGCGGGGGTAAAGGTGCTTTTGTCAACTGCCATACCTTCCAAAGCACTAGAAATTGCCTGATAGTCGCCTAACTGAATTAACAACTCCGGCAAAAATGGCAACTGAAACAAAAAGATGTACCAACTTTTCCGCAATTGTTGGGGAGTGCGTAACCCTTCAGCAAACTTTGCCGGATGCGGTAGATTCATCACAATTAATTTATCCACCATTTCGGGATAAGCATAAGCAAAATTCCAGGCGATCGCGCCTCCCCAGTCGTGGCCAACTAAGACGCAATTTTCGTACCCCAAATCCTGAATAATTCCCTTGATATCTTGCACAAACTCTGCCATAACGTAAGCAGATTTATTTTTAGGTTTTTCGCTGTCGTTGTAACCCCTGAGATCCACAGCGACAACTTTATAATCTGATGCAAATTCCGGGATTTGATGCCGCCAAGAATACCAGAATTCAGGAAACCCGTGCAGCATCAGCATCAGCGGCCCAGAACCTTGAGTGACACAATGAAGCTTGATGCCATTTGTAGCGATAAATTCGTGTTTCCAAGCAGCTTGTAGCACAGACATATTTGATGCTTCCTCTAGCTATAGAAATATCCTAGCAGTAGCTCTCTTTGAGAGGAACCAACTTTAGGCATATCTAGCAATTTTCCCATCAATTGTTAGCTCTTCCTCTTCCTTTGTGGAACAGGCATCCCACCTGTGGTTTTTCGCGAAAGGGGTTCGTAAAAAAAAGCCGTAGCACGGGCGAGGGCGGGACGCCATCGCCCGTTTCCAGAAAAGATTGCTGTATCGGTCAAAATATTAGTATAATTTTGCTACCATCCTGACAACTGTCAAGCCAAAAATCACTTACTTTCGAGCGGGCGAGAATTCCGATCCGCAAAAATTTGAGGATTTGTGAGGGTGCAAGTTAAATAATTCAGCTCGGGTGAGTATACTAATAATTGAAGGAGTTAATACCATGTCTGGCGATCGCCTGCAAAACATTGTTAACCGCTTGATAGAGCGTCTAAAGCGCGACGTATTAATTGAAAAATCCCTATACGACATTCGAGAAGTTTTGCAGAGCGATCGCGCTGTGCTATATTATTTTTACAGGCAGTGGCAAGGTCAAGTTACTTGCGAGACGTTAAGTGCGATCGAACTCTCAATCTTGGGTTCAACGGGGCCAGATGAGTGTTTTAACGGCGAATACGCTGCTTTGTACGAAGCCGGCCGAGTTAGAGCAATTGCAGATATTGAAGTAGAACAAATTCACCAATGCCACCGAGATTTTCTGCGTAGCCTGAAAGTTCGCGCCAATTTAGTCGTGCCAATTTTAACGAATAAAGGACTGTGGGGGCTGTTAATTGCTCATCAGTGCAGCGGGCCCCGTACTTGGTCGCGATCGGACATTGAATTCATGCAGCAACAAGCACAAAATATGGCAATGTCTCCGACAATTCAAGATAGTTAATCTTTCATCCAAAATCCTGCTTTGTGACTGTTCGGGTGCATTGTCTGTGCAATGGAAAATTACCAACCAACCAAAATATGGTGTTCTATTGTTAGGCAGAGGTTTGTAGCGACTCATAGGGCTGGATGAGAATCTCAGCGGGAATTCCTAACTCTTGATTCAGCTTCCGAATCATTTCCAAAGTCAAGGAGCGTTTGCGAGATAATATCTCAGAAACTTTAACTCGACTGCCAATACATTGTTCTAAATCGCTACCAGACCATCCGCGAGCCTCCATGTAGTATTGAATGGCTGCAATTGGATCGGGTATTGCGATCGGAAAGTGTGCCTTCTCGTAAGCTTCTACTAGGGTACTGAGCACATCTAGGCGATCGGACTCAGGTGTATTAGGAGCTGCATTAAACAGCAACTCAACCTCTCGAAGGGCATCCTGATAGTCAGTTTGGGTTCTAATTGGACGTATTTCCATATATCAATTTGTGTTTAGATTGTTTCTGCATCTACCTTGTCATACTCGGCATGAGTGCCAATAAAGCGGATAAAAATAATGCCGATGTCATAACGAATGGCAACAATCAGCCGATAGGAATTGCCTTTGATGTTAAACACAACACGATTGTTTGCAATGATGCTGGCATTACGATGAGCGGACTTAACATCGACTGGACTCGGCCAATCGGCGTGAGACGCTTCGCAGTACCAAGTTTTTAGTGCTTCTGAGGCATCTGGATGAGTTTCCCAGAAGTTTCGCAAGGTGCTGCGGGACAAAATACGCATAGAACTTTGTGACTGGAACTCCCGAAACACGAGACAATTGAAATATCGGTTCTGCCATTGTCAGAGGGCAAAGAATAACGTGCTATCTCATCATTTTACCACAGAATCTTTGTCTCTAGGAATAGTTGGTGGCAAGGAGTTTTCGGATGCTGGGGGAGCGAAACCCAAAAATGATATCTTGAGAAAACACACCGCGTTGAATCAGTTCTCGATCGATGTAGATTTCGGTACTGTTATGTTGAATCCAGATTTGATTTTCGATGATATCAAGCTGCATGGCACACCCATAGATGCGATATTCGTCGCGCCATTCGTTGTGCATGACGAGGTATCGATCGCGGGCGAAATCGAATATTAGCTGAGCATTTGCGTCATTTTTAGAAAAGTCTTCGAGAAAGTCACAAACAATTTTGCGGTATTCGTTTAGTCTATCCATTTTAATATCAGTTATCAACTTATTTTCCTAAAAATCACTCTTAATATGTGCTTTAAAAATAGAATTTAGGTGAAATTTTGCTGGCTCTTTTCTGGGAACTTTTTCTACTAAACCGCGTCTGGTTAAAGATTGTAGAATGTGCATAAATTTAGCTTGAGATACTTCCATATTAGCAGGTTTTTGGGAAATATCTATCGGTTCATCTTGATGGGCTAACCAGTTTATTACATTTTTTTCTAATTCTGATAACCGCTCTAAATGCGATTCTAAATTGGTTTCTATGTCACCCAAAAACAACTCATTTTCATCGACCAGAAAAAGGGAAACCATCCCGTTCAAGAACTCTCTAATAGTTAAAGAAATAATATTTAACCAAGCTGGATGACTTTGATATAGTGTTATTAATTCATCCCATTTTCCCTCATCTTGTAAATCTTTTTGTCTAAAGATTTCTTTGGCTTCTTCTCCTAATCCTTGAAGTTGTAATGCTCTTGTGTATTTGTTTTCTTTTTCTAAAGCCTCTATTTCTCCAGGTTTTTCCCAACTAATTAAAATTAAACAACTTTGATGAGATAAGGTAGCAATTTGCTGAAAAAATTTACGATAATCTTTATATTCTGTTAAATACTGACCCGCGAAGTTACCAGTTTTAAAAATATTTTGCACGTCATCAATGATTACTAAACAACGAGATGAGCGAAAATAATCTATTATTTCTGGTAATGGATTTGCGTGGGATTGAGAAAAAAACTGTTTAAGTTCATCTTTAAGGTTAATCAGTTTAGGCAAATGCTCAAGACTGCGATAAATAATATAATCAAATTGTGTGTTAATTTCTGAGATTAATTTCAGGGTTAAAGCTGTTTTTCCTATGCCACTTAAGCCATAAATTGTAATTAATCTAGTCTGATCTTCTAAAATCCATTCTTTAAGAGTATGAATTTCTGAATTACGCCCGTAATTATAGTTAAGTTCTGGTGCTTTTGTTAGATCAATTATTGGGTATTTATTTTCGTTGCGAGGATGTTGCGATCGCGTTTCTATATCCTCTAAAGATTGAGGATTTTCTCTACAAATATTAACATGACTTTTATTAATGTTAGGATTACTAATAATCAACGAAGAATTACCAAAACTGTAGATAGTAGATATAGCTTTATTTTCTAAAATCGAACGAACATTCCTTTGATCGATATCTTCGGCAAAAACATCGGAGAGAAGTTTCCATAATTTTGCTCCCTCTTTTTTAACATGATCGTAACTATACCCATTAGTTACCGCAATTTTATGAAAATTTTGACGTTGTAAAACACTTTCTAATATAAATTTGTGTAAAGAATCAAGATGTTGTCCTGTTTTAGCAACTACCTGTTCATCAGTCCATTTAGACAATTCTTTAACGTCCATATATTTTTAACCTCACTCAATCTTTTTAGTTTAGCCACTAAAACCCACTTTTAGCCACTAAAAGTTAAGTTGTGTAAAGAAGCAATCAAACAGCACCACTCAATCCCACTATATCACACCAAATCCCACTATATCAATTTTCCTACTAAATGCCACTCTAATCTAAATCCTATCAATTACAATCTGAAGTATTGGCCAATTTTTAAGAATCAATCCCATGAAAACACAAACTTTGGATAGACCTGCAAGTTCAGTGCCTTTCACTCTAAATTTTGTCGAGAAACTAGACCCAGCATTGTACGATCGAGCGATTCAGGATTCAGAGATCCTAAAACAATCCTATGATCCGGAAACTCAAACATCGAATATTCCTGTTTCTGCTGCTGGTACTTCCTTGACCTATCGTGATACTACCACGGGTATTCTTGGGGCTAAAGATGATTCAAAGGAGTCTGATACTTAAAGCTGACAGTGGCATTAGTTGAAAACCACGGGCTTTCTGCATCAAACAACATTGATTATACGGTACGGTGGAGTGCGGGGCCTTCTATCGTACCCCTTTAAGGTGTTAGGGATTGTCAGTAGGAAAAGCCTGATGTGAAGCATCAATATCAGTTGACCACCAGACCTGATTTATCCCTCAAAAACGATGTGAGAAATTAAATATGCTCTTAATTTTTACGAATAAGCAGGATGTCCACAGTGATGAAGTTATTAGAAACCTATATAAAAAAGGGATTGAAGTTTTTCGGTTAAACTCAGAAGATTTGCTGAGAAAATATAAGATAAATCTTTACATTGATGAAAATGGTTTATGGAATGGAGAGATTACTGACGAACTTGGTAGAATATTAAATTTAGCCAAACTAAAAGTAGCATGGTTGAGAAAACCTGACTTTGATTTTTTTGGAAAAATTGATCGATCTACAGAGGAACAGTTTATCGCTTCAGAAACAAAAGCTTTTATCAATATACTATATTCTATACCCAGCATAAGATGGATAAACGATCCATTTATCGCCAATAAAGCGAAAGTTAAATTTCAACAACTTTTACTGGCCAATAAATACGGGGTCAAAATCCCCAAAACACTGATAACAACACAGCCAGAAACAGCCAAAGAGTTTTTTATAGAGTGCGGAGAAGAGGTTTTAGTTAAAAGCATTTATACTGGAAATGTGACCATCGATGGGCTCAATCAAGGAATCCCCTCAAGAAAGATTGGCAAAGATGATTTTTATAAATTCTATAAAAACATTTCTTTATCACCTACTCAATTGCAAGAATATATCGAAAAAGCTTTTGAATTAAGGATTACAATTATTGGTAAAAAGGTATTTGCCGTTAAAATTGATTCACAAGCCCATGAAGAGACCAAAATTGATTGGCGACTCCATACTCAAATTAATCCACATTCTATCTTTGAACTACCGGCAAAAATAGAAAAATTCTGCATCGCTTTTTTGGAGGAGCAAAAACTATTATATGGGGCGATGGATTTTATTGTGACTCCCAACAATGAATATGTGTTTTTAGAAAATAATCCTTTTGGTCAATACCTTTGGCTAGAAATAGAAACAAAAATACCATTAACGGAAGAGATTTGTAATTTATTAACAAGCTATCTTGATGCTTGATTACTGTTTTTTGGGCTTCACCCTTCGAGTATTTCAATTGTAGGGTGCGTCAGGTGAGTTTCTTAAACGATTATTGAAGGTTTAAATATCTGACGCACCTTACTAATTATGAGAATTGCGTAATTCCTGCTAGTATTAACTAACAGCTACAGCACTACCCAAAGGATGCTGCTGCAAAACCGCTTGCAAATACTTCCCAGTATAAGACCTCTGATTTGCCGCCACATCCTCCGGCGTTCCCGCCACAATAATCTCGCCGCCCTTATCTCCCCCTTCAGGCCCCAAATCGATCGCCCAATCGCAGCACCGAATCACATCTAAATTGTGTTCGATTACCAAAATAGAATTCCCCTTATCCACCAACCTTTGCAGCACATTTAATAAATGGTGAACATCATAAAACGACAAACCAGTCGTCGGTTCATCGATCAAATAAAGCGTCTTCCCAGTAGCGCGGCGCGACAGTTCCGTTGCCAATTTTACCCGCTGCGCTTCGCCCCCAGAAAGCGTCGGTGCCGGCTGTCCCAACTGAATGTAACCCAAACCAACATCAACCAAAGTTTGCAGTCTCGCGCCCGCCCTGGGAATATTTTTAAACATCCCCAAAGCTTCCTCCACAGTCATGTTCAAAACATCAGAAATCGACTTGCCTTTGTACTTAACTTGCAGCGTTTCTCGGTTGTAGCGCGCACCCTTGCAAACCTCACACTGCACGTAAACATCCGGCAGAAAATTCATCGAAATCACGTTCACGCCTTGACCGCCGCAAGCTTCGCACCTTCCCCCTTTGACGTTAAAAGAAAACTGCCCCGCTTTGTAACCTCTTGCCTTCGCTTCAATGCTTTCGGAAAACAAATCCCGAATCACATCAAAGACTCCCGTGTAAGTAGCGGGATTAGAACGCGGAGTGCGGCCGATGGGAGATTGATCGATGACAATTACCTTATCAACCACATCCTCTAGAGAGCGTTCGCCCTTCGTTTTGAGGGCGTCCATATCGGGCGGTAAAGGCACTTTTTTTGTGATATAGTGTTGCAGCGACGGGTACAGCAATTCATTGATTAAAGTTGATTTTCCCGAACCGGAAACCCCCGTCACGCAGACGAGTTTTCCCAGCGGAATTTCCACATCAATATTTTTTAAATTGTTGCGCCTTGCATTTGTGATTGAAAGAGCTTTGCCGTTGCCTTTTCTCCTTTCATTAGGAGTTTCAATTAGTCGCTTTCCAGACAAGTAAGCCCCGGTCAAAGATTCTTCAGCCGTTAGCAAATTTTCTAAACTTCCTTGCGATATAATTTTGCCACCGTGAACGCCGGCACCGGGCCCGATATCGACAATGTGGTCTGCCGCTCGCATGGTTTCTTCATCGTGTTCTACCACAATCAAAGTATTGCCTAAATCGCGCAATTTTGTTAAGGTTTGCAGCAGGCGAAAATTGTCTCTTTGGTGGAGTCCGATGCTGGGTTCGTCCAAAACGTAGAGAACACCCGTCAAACCAGAACCGATTTGAGTCGCCAGCCGAATTCGCTGGGCTTCTCCGCCAGAAAGCGTCATTGCTGCGCGGTCTAAAGTCAGGTAATCTAACCCGACATCGAGCAAAAATTGCAGCCTTGCTTTGATTTCTCTCAGGGCTAAATCGGATATTTGGAATTGCCGATCGCTCAATCCCAAATTATTTACTCGTTCGCGACATTCGCGAATCGAAATACTCGTTAAATCTACAATTCCGTACTGTCCCAACCGCACTGAAAGCGCCTCGGGCTTCAAGCGTTTGCCGTGACAAACCTCGCAAGAGCGATCGACCCGATACTGTTCCAACTTCTGCTTGATCAAATCAGAACCAGTATCATCGTACTGGCGCTGCAACATGAAAATCACGCCCTTAAAATCTCTCTTCAAATCGGTGGCGTTGCCGTCTCGCTTCTTACTTTCTGCGGTGCGCCTTTCCTCATTGCCGTACAAAATCACCCGCTGGTGTTCGGGCTTTAATCGATACCAAGGAGTGTCGATATCAAACCCGCAAGTATCAGCAATACTGCAAAGCAAAGAGAGATAATAAGAATTGTCTTTGTCTGACCAAGGCGCGATCGCACAATAAAGAGGTGCTTTCTCGTCGGGAATTACCAACTCCGGCGCAAAAGTCCGCAAACTCCCCAAACCGTGGCAGTTCTGGCACGCGCCGTAAGGCGAATTAAACGAAAATAACCTGGGTGAAAGTTCTTCCATTACCGCGCCGTGTTCGGGACAAGCAAAGTTTTCGGAAAATACCATCGGCCCCTGTGGTTCGGAATTTTCCTCCGTCGGTAACTCTTCAATTATTGCAATCCCCTCAGAATGGCGCAAACAAGTTGCCAGAGAATCAACTAAACGTTCTTCTAAACCGGGTTTTTTAATTAACCGATCGACAACTATCTCGATATTGTGCGTATGATTTTTATCTAATTCGATATTTTCCGAAAGTTCTAAAATTTCTCCGTTAACTTTGACGCGAATAAATCCTTCGGAAGCTAAACTCGACAATAATTTGCGGTGAGTGCCTTTTTTTCCCCGCACAACTGGTGCGAGAAGGTGAAAGCGAGTGCCGTCGGGAAGTGCCATAACTCGATCGCACATTTCATCAATTGTCTGCGGCGCAATGCAGCGATCGCAAATCGGACAGTGCGGTTCGCCAGCTCTGCCGTAGAGCAATCTGAGATAATCGTAAATTTCTGTAACAGTGCCAACAGTCGATCGCGGGTTGTGAGAAGTTGACTTTTGGTCGATCGAAATAGCCGGACTCAACCCCTCGATCGCGTCCACATCCGGTTTGTCCAACTGTCCCAAAAACTGGCGCGCGTAGGCGCTGAGAGACTCCACGTAGCGGCGCTGTCCCTCGGCAAAAATTGTATCGAAAGCCAGGGAAGACTTGCCAGAACCGGAGACACCAGTAAAAACGATCAGACGATCGCGCGGCAGTTCCAGATCGATATTTTTCAGGTTGTGCTGTCTCGCACCGCGAATCCGAATTGTATTTTGGCTGTTGGAGTTAGAAGGCGTCACATTATGCCCGTTGTGGGATGCACTTGGCTGGCTGTGTGAGGTTTCGGCGCGTTGGGACATGAGAGTAGTGCAAAACAGTGCTTAACCATCTTAGCGCTGCCTTTGGAATAGCTGGCATCCAAACTCAAGAATATCAAAGAATCGTCAAATAAGTTTCCGTCTGCCCGTCGGGCAAAACCTTCAATATTTGATTTTTCAAATCTATTTCAATTCCCAGCGCTTCCATCGGAAGCTTGCCCAAAAGCGCAGTTTTCCCTTCTGGTAATTCCACACAGTCAAAAGTCCCTTCGCGCCCGCACAGAGAAATTGAAGCATCTTGAAAAATCCTCGCTTCACTAATGCCAGTGCCTGTTTCCACAACCACTTGCTTGAGGATTTTCAAACCCAGTCGGGCGATGACATCTTTAGGCAAACACAAAGTTGTCGCGCCCGTATCCACTAAAACATTTTCTAGAGTGACAGAGCTGACTTGCTCGATCGGAATCAGACCATCTTCGGCTTTCCCTTCATCCAGCCGATTCGTAATTACTAAGGTTGTTGTAACTTTTCCCATTTGATTTTCAGTAGCTGCTTGCATTGCTTTCATCATATAATAAATTGGTGCTTTAATTTTAGCAGATATAAGATTTACTCACACAACTAAAGCAGCCTGCTTTATTGATAAAAACTTACACTTTCAGGTCGCTCGACCTATCAAAACCCCGGCCGCCAATTATTGCACGCCAATAAACTTGTGAGTTTGCAAAGATAGCCTGTAACTAGGATTTTGTTTTAGCAATTCCAAGATAATGGGAATTGCTGATTTTTGCGAGTTCCATTCAGGTTGCAAGAAAACCGGAATATTCACATTACTTGCCAAATGCTTGTGATAAAAATCCACTTCTTCGCCAGTGCTAACCACCAACTTAATCTCATTAGCTCTAGTCCATAAAAACTCTTGCACTGGATATTTAGAATTGACGTGTTCTTTAGGAGAAAGAGTAATCCAAGCCTGCGGGGAAACATCCAGCCAGCAAGCGCCGGAAGTTTCAATACTCACCTGCTTGTCAGCTTCTAACAAAGCTTCAACTAACTCAGGCAAATTCTGGTGAATGAAAGGTTCGCCGCCAGTAATTACCACTCTCGGAGACTGCAATTGAGCTAGCAATTGTGCGATCGACTGCGGCACAGACGGCAAACCTTGGCCCCCATTTGCGTAACCCGTGTCGCACCAAGGACACCGCACAGGGCAACCGGCCAATCTAATAAAATCTACTAAAGTCCCCGTCCAGTAACCTTCGCCTTGAACAGTACACTGAAAAGTTTCGTGAATCGGTAATTTTACCTGTAAATTTGAACCCAGCATTTGCGCCTCTGATTAACTAAAAAATAAATCATTCTGTAGGGTGTATATTGCACACCTTACTCTATACTTTTGAGTTTACACGATCCGCAATGCGTACCTTACTCTATATATAAAACTGACCGAAAGTAATTAGATCCGGGGCCAGAGGATTCATCCGTGGAGGGAGAAAAAAAGCTCCGAATCATCTTGTGTTCGCCCCCGGATTCATCCGTGGGGTCGATTCTAAAATCTAAAATCTAAAATCTAAAATCTAAAATCGATTGACTGGTATATTCTTGAATAATTAGCAGTTTGTGGCAATTTAAAAATGAACCACAAACCGCAAATAACTCTTTAATTATTCTGTTCGGGTTCCATCATAGTAGCCCAGCGACGTTTCAATGCCAAAGTCAGTCCGTCAGCAATCGGGACAACACTGAGAGTAACTCTCGGATCGTTGCGTAACTTGTCGTTGAAAGTACGAAGGGCGAGGGTACTTTCGTCTTGTACTTCAGGATCGGCAACTCGTCCAGACCACAGAACGTTGTCAATTACAATTAAACCGCCATTGCGTACAAGTTGCAGCGATCGCTCAAAATAAGCCTCATAATTTTCTTTATCGGCGTCGATGAAGGCAAAATCAAAGGTTCCTGCTTGTCCCTCGGCTATTAGTTTATCGAGAGTATTTATTGCTGGGCCTAACTGCAAAGAAATTTTGTTGGCGACACCTGCAGCTTCCCAATAACGTCGCGCGATCGCAGTATATTCCTCGCTGACATCGCAAGCAATAATCTGACCGTTTGAAGGCAGCGCTAAAGCTACGCACAGCGAGCTATAACCAGTAAAAACGCCTATTTCTAAGGTTTTTGTCGCTCCCATAAGCTGCACCAGCATCTCCATAAACTGACCTTGTTCGGGAGCTATCTGCATCATACCCATAGGATGCTTACCTGTTTCTTCCCGCAGTGAAGCGAGAATATCTGGCTCCCGCAGAGAAATAGATAACAGATAATCGTAAAGTTGATTTTCTAGGCCAAGAGTTGAGTTCGCCATCGGTTTGTCCTTCCTGCTGACTTTTTATTTGAGATTGTAGACGCGCAGTTAATGGAAATTGAAGACGGTAGAGTTAATTGTGGCACCTATTTTGCTGTGGGTGATGACTGGTTGCATTAGCAGTGTCTCCGTTACTAGAGAGGCTACTTGCAAAACACGCGATCGACCTTCCAATCAGTGTATCTCAGCCACAGGTGATTTAGCAGCTCTGCAAAAGAAAAGTGGACAGAGGGGAGCGTTTTGAGAGTGCTGTGTTCCTCCCCGAGGGTAACGCTACGAGCGGTACCAGTTCAAAAAAATGCAAGTGTATATAAGCTACAAACCCAGACACAATCAGTCATTTCCTATCTCAAATCTCACATCTTAAATCTTAAATATGAAATGGTATGAGTTGAGGAGAATGTGACTTAATCGCGATCGCTAATCGTTAATGACTAATTATTGAGGACTTACCCAGTCCTCACGAACAAACCGTTTCATTTAACTATGATTGATGGGTTAAAGCCCGTGTATTTTTCTCAAACAAACCAGGGGTTTGGAAACCATTGTGTCCCGGAGTATTACTAAGGAATGAGAATTAAATAACTTACACAAGTTTGTGGGTGGGCTCTTATAGCCCGCCCTTTTTTGGACGGGCGGGACGCCCATCCCACCATAACAATTAAAATTGTAAGTTATTTAATTCGCGATCCTAATTACTAATAAACGGGGTTTAATATGACGATTTCTTAACTGTCACAAGTTATTCCTACACACCTAAACAACCTACCCACAATCAAAACAACATTCCACGATGCAGGTAGAGCAAGTATTTGTGTGAAAAAAACTGCTTTCTGGCAACCCTGGCCCCACGCTGTTACAAATCACTAACGAACCAGGATTTATAGGACGATTACTTAACTGTCACAGTTTATTACTCAATACCTAAACAACCTACCCACAATCAAAACAACATTCCACCAAGGCGATCGCTATGTATTACACTTTTGCGGGTTTCGGTGCGGGCACTGGTCTATTTTTATTGTTAGTTTTTGCCATCCTGCAATGGCTGCACGTCTCCGCCGGCAGTTTTATTGATTGGGTAATTGCCATTGCTATTTTTGAATGGTTGTTGCTGATAGTTACAGTTCCTTGGAATATCCATTTTGAAGCTAAAGAAGTTTTAGCGCAAGCCGCAGAATCTACTAAAAAAAACATTGCTGTAGATCCCGAACAACTCAAATACGTTACTGTATTAGTTAGCCGATCGCTCTTTGTGGCGATCGCACTTCACCTGTTTAGCGCGATCGCACTTTACGCCCTAGCCGCCGCCGGAATTAGTGCTATTGGCTATCTCAGTTCCGGTGCTGCACTGCTTTTAACTGTACTGCGTCCAGCTATCCGAGGTTATCAGTATTTAGCCCAGCGGCTGACAAGTATCCGCCGCCAATTTTTGCACCCCCGCGAAGATATTGTCGAACTCCGCAGCCGCTTTGCAGAATTAGAATCTACAGTTAGAGATTTGACCGATCAATTAAGTTCAGACAATCCGAATTCGTGGGTAGCTGTCCAAAATCGGGAGCAACAGGCCATCAAAATACAATTAACTAATTTATCCGCATCTCTACAATCTTTGCAAGCGACAAATCAGGCAGAACACACTAAACTCAGAAGAGATGCAGAAAGTGCGATCGCCCAACTCACCGATGACGGACAATTTCTCAACCACGTCCGCGAAATCATCCGCTTCTATAAAGAAGCATAAAGTCAGTTGACAGTTGACTGTTGACAGTTGACTGTTGACAGTTGACTGTTGTCTGTTGACTGTTGTCATTAGTTACCAATGCCCGATGCCCGATGCCCAATTCCCAATTCCCTAGCTTTAGATAGATGTCAAAGACTTGCAGACTGTGAAACCTGCAATGAAGATAGAATTTTATCAGTCTTGAGGAAGACTCAATAAATGTATTTTTCATATAGCAACCGCCCTGACGGTTAGCACGTTCTTAATTCCTGAAACCCTTGCAGAAGATTGCTTCTTCCTTTTCTCCTAGATAAATAAAACCTTCTTCCTTCTTCCTGCTTCCTTCAACATCTGCTATAAAAGCAAGTTCTCGAAAACTATAACCAAAGATAGTTTGTGAATGAGCTAGCTTGGGCTTAATATTTAAACATAAGCCAAACATCTTTTTGAAAAGATAACTCAGGAATAAATCATGACTAATCGCCAACCAACACCGCCCGACGAAGAAATTAGCAAATCAACACCGTCAGACGAACAAATCGAAGCTAATATGGAAGCCCCCCACTACGACAGGGGCATTACTCCTGCTGAGACAGCAGCGCGGCAAGAACGCGAAGGCTCTAACTTCATGCACGCAACCACCGAAGGGAAGCAGAAAGGTACAAAAACCGACGACCAAACCGATGACGAAAGCATTAACACTACAGATGGTTATACAGTAGACAAAGAAGGTCTGGTTAACAATTACGCGATCGAACCCGAAATGTACGTCAACGAACCGGGCGATTTGAGAGAAAAAGAGGAAGCCGAAGCCCAAGAACGCGCTCGAATTCTCGCAGAAGTCAAAGATAAAAAAGGCGAGGAAGGAAAACTGACAGCGGAAGAAGACACCCGCGGTAAAGGGCCGGGAATTATCTAGATTGTGTGGTTGGTAGTTGCATTTGGGCGCGCGAGGTTGCAACTGCAAAGGAGGGGGTTTTATAGTTCCGGCAGTTCTTAATCGATCTTTCTGGTAAAACCCCCTCCTCTTTTGCTTTCGACTGCTGTTTTTTGAGTTGATAGTTTACATCCATCAATTACCCTATCAATTGGCAAGTTTTCACACCCAACTTAAAAAACCCTTAAAACTGCTCAAGCCCTAACATTTTCCCTCAGCCAATTAAACTTAGCCTGAGCTAGCGCCAAATTTTCCAAGACGCTAGGATTCACATCCTCCCGTTCAAATTCGGGTTTATCCAACTCTATATTGCGACCGTATTCTATATGTCTGATCGTACCGCGCATCCTGTCTGCCAGACACAGAGAAATTCCATAATAAAACCGGGAAGCAAAGCCCATATCTTGTTGAAGTTTGATTACTAACTGCCGCCTGGAAATTGCCAGCAAGTGAGTTTCTTCGACGGCCTTCACTGTGGCCAAAGGAGGGCGAGCGTCAATGAAAGAAACTTCTCCCACCAGTTCTCCGCTGGCTATTTTAGCGAGTTCTTTAGTCTGATCCGCTTCGATCAAAACGCTCAAACTCCCATTCAAAACGATGTATAGCGCATCGATCTGTCTCCCTTCATGGATCAAAATGGCGCCCGGAGCGAGAACTTCCTTTTTGCCTTTTTGGACGATCCAGTCGATATCATCGTTATTTAACTGGCTCAAAATGAAAAGTGCTTTTTTTCTGCTGCTGTCGGCCATAAGTTTAGCTCCCGATCGCTTCTTATTTATATAAAATTTAGAGGGCGCGCGGTTACAGCTTCTTCCGAAGCAGTCAGTCCTCGCTAAATACAGTTTTTTATCTTGCCTAACTTATTCGCAAAACGCTTCTAGGGCAGACCTTGCCAATAGCAGGTGAATCAGACTGAATAATAATCTCTCAATACTAGCATTTGTTGAACAATCTTTTTTTACTCGATCGACCTCGACAAAATCCTGTGAAATGCCCGTCTCAAAAATCATCGGGTTCGCCCGCACAGCTTTGGTACGGGCTCGGGCGCGGCAGACAATGCTCCGCGCCCAGTCTTGCTCGCTAAATCGATCGCAAATCAGGATAGCCCGCCAACATATCGTCAGCAGTCAGAGTGTCCCCGTTGGCTTGAGGAGTCCACAGCACCTCAACCGCCAGCAACTGCTCGCTCGATACTCCGCCAATCTGGCGCAAAGCTTGGCGCAAATCTTCAGAGTTTTTCACTGCTGGCAATTGCAGTTTACCTTCAGTACCGACAATCACCGTCACTACAATAAATTCCCCGGGCTCTGAATTCAAATCAGAAGCAACCAGCGCCCCATTTTCCTGCAAACCTGGCAGGATATTGCTGCTCCCTGCTTGCCGGAGCTGGTTGTTATAATTCGAGAGCGTTTCTTCAGTAAATTTACTGCGTTCTGCCAAAGAAAATTGATTAAACTTAGCTTCGGCTGCTTCCAAGCGAGTTTGCACAGATTCAGCGCCCGCGTAAACCCAGTATTCAGGATGCCGCAGCAGCGCCAGAGTAGATTCTTGCAGCACTTGAGCGCGACCCGCCGCTGTGTCGGTATCCGCTTTTAGCGCTAAGGAGTCGAGTTCGGCTTGCAAACCGCGGGCCTCTGCTAGCAAACCGACTTGCAAGCGGGCGACAGATACGGTGGTAGTGGAGGTGCTGTTGCCGAGTTCGTCAGTTCCGCCCCCGGCGCGGCGGAAGCTTTGGACGAGGAAATTAGCGATCGAAATAAAAATCAAAATCGAGAACAGGCCGCCAAACCCGCCTCCAAAGCCAAAAAACGGCAGCAAGAAGGGGAAACCGAAGCCGCCGCCAAAGCCGCCACCATAGCCGCCGGGGTAGTAACCCCCTCCCGAGGGCGCGTAAGTGCGACTAGGCGATGAGTAACTGCGCGCCGGAGCTCTAAAAGAGCCGCCGCCAATGCGTCCTCCGCTGCGGGCCGCCAGAGCTCCGTCAGCGTTACCGAGGGCTAGCGTCAGTACCAGACCGATCGCAAATAGTGATTTCAAAAGCGGTTTGATCTTTGAAATTAGTTGCTTGTACATAAGACCGTTACTATTCGATACATTTATAATTTACAGTCTATCCTCGCTTCTGGGCAGCCCGGTTGCAGGTATGAAGCCAGCGAGATATCCGTACCAACCGATCCCAGCACCGTTAGGGATCAGTCTGGGAACCAAACAAGGACTCTTTTTCCTGACTGCAAACAACAGACATCCCGACTTTCACAGAACTTTACTTAAGTACAGGGCGATCGGCCAACAATAAGCTTTAGACTTTTAAAGAAACGCCGCGAGTCCTAGAAAACAGGGCTTTATCTACCGTAAAAAAAACATTATGTTTCCAACTCACCGCCCCCGCCGCCTCCGCAACCATCCCCAACTCCGCCGGATGGTACGCGAAAATATCTTGACAACCAGCGATTTAATTTACCCTCTATTTGCCGTACCGGGGGAAGCTTTTGCTAAAGAAGTCACATCGATGCCGGGAGTTTACCAGCTATCGGTAGACAAAATAGTAGAAGAAGCAAAAGAAGTTTACGACCTCGGCATTCCCGCTATTATTTTATTCGGCATTCCCGCAGATAAAGACACAGACGCTACAGGTGCTTGGCACGACTGCGGCATCGTCCAAAAAGCGACCGAAGCAGTTAAAAAAGCCGTACCGGATTTAATCGTCATGGTCGATACTTGTCTGTGCGAATATACCAGTCACGGTCACTGCGGCTATTTGGAAGTCGGAGATTTAAGCGGCCGCGTCTTGAACGATCCGACACTAGAATTGCTGAAGAAAACCGCAGTTGCTCAAGCTAAAGCCGGTGCAGATATTATCGCACCTTCGGGAATGATGGACGGTTTTGTCGGAGCAATTCGCGAAGGATTGGACAGTGCTGGATTTGAAGATATTCCCATCATGTCTTACGCGGCAAAATACGCCTCAGCTTATTATGGCCCGTTCCGGGATGCGGCCGATTCTGCTCCGCAATTTGGCGATCGGCGCACCTATCAAATGGACCCGGGAAACGGCCGCGAAGCTCTTAAAGAAATTGCTCTCGACATTGCCGAAGGCGCAGATATGCTCATGGTTAAACCCGCTTTAGCTTACATGGACATCATCTGGCGCGTGAAGGAAGCAACTAACTTGCCAGTTGCTGCTTACAACGTTTCTGGAGAATATGCGATGGTGAAAGCCGCCGCCCTCAACGGTTGGATAGATGAAGAAAGAGTAGTGATGGAAACATTGACAGGATTCAAGCGTGCTGGTACCGATTTGATTTTGACTTATCACGCCAAAGACGCCGCCCGCTGGCTGCAAAACTGAGCCATTCTATTTTCTAGGACTGACGCACGATTGTTGAGAAACCGGGTTTTTTTATCAAAAGACCCGTTGTAGACCACCGAAACGATAAAAACCCGGTTTCTGGGCTGTAACTGACATTTTGCACCATTCTCAATTACTTGTTTAGGAACAGGCTTTCCGGCCTGTGAAGCGAGAGATAAATTTTCTCGCTTCACAGGCCGGAAAGCCTGTTCTTGACAATGGTGCAACATCTCAGCTTTAACGAAGTATGTTCGACAAAAAACCCGGTTTCTCTGTAGGCAAACTCTAAACCCATAGGGAGCATCCCAATTTGGTAAAAAGCGTTTTTTACGAGTGCGAGCGTCTCGCTCGCGGCATAGTTGCGAGTGCGAGCGTCTCGCTCGCGGCATAGGTTGCGAGCGAGACGCTCGCGATCCGCGCAGCGAGCGAGGACGCTCGCACTACATAATTCCGATGCTACCGGATTGGATATGAGTTATAAGTTGGGAATTTTGAGTCAATTTTTTTTTTCAAAATTGACCAAAAAGTATTAATAATTACCGAAATTAGTTAGAGAATATGTATGAATAAAAATAGTTTTGTAAATCGGGAATTCAATCATTGATTGTTCCCAAGCAAAATCAACTATACCCAGTAAGACAGTAAAAGTAACACACTTTAGATACAACTTGAAGGCACCGCAGAGCATGACATCAACGACTAGGGATTCCAGTCACATTCAATTTTGTATAGGTCGCGATCGCGCCGACATCGCACAGATCCAAGAACTATTTAAAGCCGCCGCCTTTTGGGCGAGGGAACGCAAGATAGAAGATTGGGAAATAGCGATCGCCAACAGCGAACCAGTTGTTACAGTTTGGGACGGCTCACGGGCGATCGGCTTTGCCAGAGCCACCTCAGACGGCATCTATCGAGCCACCATCTGGGATGTCGCCATTCACCCGGATTATCAAGGTGCAGGACTCGGCCGCAAATTAGTGCAAACCGTCTTGAGTCACCCTCGGATGTGCCGAGTAGAGCGAGTTTACCTGATGACAACTTACAAACAAAGCTTCTACGAGCGCATCGGTTTTCAGCAAAACGCTAGCACCACAATGGTACTTGAAAATCAGCTTCTAGAAGAGAATCTCGAATTAGAAATTAGCAACGGCGAATTGCTAACTGCTAATTGTTAAACAAGCACAAGATTTGCACCAAAATCAATATGTAGGGTGCTCTTCGGCGCACCTTACTACCTATCAATTACCCACAATCAGGACACGGCGCCGTGCCGTTTTCCTACAATTAATAGAGCGATAGTTACATCTCTTGCGAGCATGATGGCAAGAGAGTCCTCGCCCGTGCTATGATTATTTTGGGGTAGGGAAACGGCATTTCCGTGTCCTCGGTTACTCGTGCAACCGGAATTGATATTAATCCGTTACAAAGTCCGGTGCCGAACTTTCTCGATCACAAAGTTGCCAAAGGAATAGAACACTGAGTTCGGTTAAAATTGCACTCTTCGGAGTCAGAAAGCACGGCCAAAACCTCCAATTTTCCGTTCATCAAACTTAAAAGAGTCTGATTCATTAATAACCTCATTCCAGAAGACACCTTAGAATTATCGCTGCTCTTAGTAGCATCAGACTCCAAATCGTGCTTCAGCAAATCCCAAGACTCACTCCAAGCACTCACTGAACGCTGATCGTCCACCCAAATGTGAACGTATCCAGATTCCGGCGAAGAATGTGCCGAAACAGAAATACTCCCCTCCTCCATCTGAGCAACAGCAGTATCTACCAAATTGACTAAAACTTGCCTAAACCTCGGCCAATCTGCCAATACATAAATTCCGGGATCGGGTGGCAATATCTCCAAACGAATGCTGCGATTAGCAGCTTGCAAGTAAGTTAAATCATCAACTTCATCAAAAACCTTAGCTAACTGAATCGGCTCAATATCCATCGTTTCAGTGCCGTGTTCTGTTTTAGCAACAAAGATAATTTCATCTATCAATTTCACTAGCTTGAGTGCGGCTAGGTGAGCTTGCTCGACAAACTCTCGTTCCTCAGCAGGATCGTCGCACAAATCCGACAGAATTAATTGCAGCGTACCAATCATACTGCTCAGGGGCGATCGCAACTCGTGAGAAGTTCGAGCCAAAAAACCAGCCTTAAATTGACTCATCTCCGATGCCATCTGATAAGCCAATTGAGTTTGCTTAAGTTGCTCGGAAAGGGCATCAAACTCCTCTAAGTGAATTTCTTGAACAGGGGGCGGCACTTTGGGCGCAGGTTCGGGCGGTTGCGAGCTTTTTTGCCGCAGGCGCCAAATCAAACTGCTTCCCAAACCCAGCCCCAGTCCCATACCTAAATATATCAAGTCGCTCCAGCCGATCGGCGCCATATTGATTTGCCTTGGAGTTTAGCTTTTAGCATTCTAACTCGATCGCGCCTTGTCGCAAGATTTCCCACTCGCTGCCAGTCCATTTAGCCACAGTTGAAGGCAAACTCGAAGCTGTTGTCGCTGTTGCTAATTCAGAAGGAACTAATGTCAAGACTTCCGCAAACTCCGCCTCAATTTCTGCCACCGACTCCAGAGGCGGCTGGCCGGATAAATTAGCACTGGTAGTAGCCAAAGGGCCTGTCTGCTGTAGAATTTTGAGGGCAAGGGGAAAGTTAGGAACTCGTACCCCGATTGTAGTCCGATCGATCGAATTCACGGCCGCCGGGACTTTTGCCGAAGCCGGCAGCACCAAAGTTAACGCCCCCGGCCAATAGGATTCGGCCACTTGCTGCCACAATTTTAACTCTGTTGGACTCCCCTGCACGTAAGGCCACAAAGCCTCCGCCGATGCTGCCATCAAAATTAGCGGTTTGTCTTGGCTGCGCCGTTTAGCTGCAAAAATCAACTCGGCTCGATCGGGCCGCGCAGCCAAAGCGGGTACAGTATCTGTAGGAAAACTGATGATACGATTGCCAGAAATTGCCCCTTGAACTAAGGCATTTATCGAAACTTGTGTCATGCCATTTGATATTTTAGATTTGAGATTTGCGGCGTATTCTTGAAATCTAAAGACGGTAGGCTAAAGCAAACCGATCGACTCCTGCTAAATCAGAAAATATCTGAACTTTGCCATAACTCCCGTGACTTTTCAGCATATCAGCTACCGCCTCAGCCTGTCCCGCCATCATCTCAACCAACCAAACTCCCCCCGATTCTAAATAATCGGGAGCCGTTTCGACCAAATGCCGGATGCACTCTAACCCGTCAAAACCGCCGTCTAAAGCCAGATGAGGTTCGTGCTTCAAAACTTCCGGTTGCAGAGTCAGCACCGTGCTGCTGGGAATGTAAGGCGGGTTAGACACCATGCCGCTGACTTGACCTTTGAGAAATGTTAGCGGTTCCCACCACAAACCTTGATAAAAATTAACTCGCGATCCAAAACCCAAATTCTCAGCATTCAGTCGAGCAACTGCCAAAGCTTCCGAACTGCAATCTACTGCATAAACCCTAGCATTTGTCAACGCACAAGCTAAGCCGATCGCGATCGCCCCGCTGCCCGTCCCCAAATCCACCCAATGCGATTTTGGATTAACACAATAGCTTTTAACAGCTTCTACAGCCAAATCGATCAGCAATTCGGTTTCAGGACGCGGAATTAGTACCGCCGGAGTTACTTTAAGCGAAAAATGCCGCCAATGTGCAACTCCCGTTAAATACTGCACCGGCACCCGTTCCTGCAAGCGCCTCTGCCACAATTGAGCAAGTTCAGATAAAGACAACTTTAATTCAATTTTTGGCAAATCTTTAAACGACTCCAAACGCAGAGCCAACCTATCTAAACCTGCCAGCTCTTGCAGCAGCCAGTCGAGTTCTGCTAACGGAATGTCATAATCGATCGCCTCGGTTTTAGCTTGATTCATCCACTGCCAAAGCTCTAAACCAGAAACAAACATAAGACTTTTTTGGAAGGGGTAATTGTTAATTGCTAACTGGTAATTAGTAATTAGTAAATAGTAGGCTGAGTCGAGAAACCCAACCTACTAATTAATGACTGATAACTAATGACTGATGACTGCTGACTAACTATTAGCGAGCCGGTCGAGGTTGACTCGGAGCTGGAGCCGGAGAGGCTGGAGCCGGTCGAGTTTGATTCGGAGCAAGCTGTGGATTTTGGCCAGCACCGGCAGGTTGGAGCGATCGCACAAATTCCAGCGACTCCCGCGAGGGAATCAAAATCATTTGAGTCAAAAACGGGTCGTTCTCAGTACGCAAAGCTTCCAAAACGCTCTCCAAGTTCACCACCTCAATCTTAATTGCGGCAGTCACGTTCGGCTGCTGCTGCTTAAAACGCTCGACCATTCCCTGCAATTCCTCCTTGTTAAAAAACAAAGGAATCACCTCTTGCTGACCGCGCTGAATCGTCAAATAACCATTTTCCGCGCCGCCTCTGGCCAAAAACAGAGGTACACCGTTGAACTCGTTAACTTGTTTACCAGTCTCCTGAAGTACAGTTTTAGCCGACTGCACCTGCTGCGGAGCCGGAACAAAAGCAAACTGCACCTCATCCGGCTTGCCTTTATTTGCTTGAGTGATCTGATAAATTTCCCCCAGCGATACCGGCATCACGCGCACCGACGCCGCCAACTGAGGATTTCTGGTTTTGAGTTGATCTACAAAAGCTTGAGCATCTTTCTGGCTGATAAAAATTCCCGCCACAGAAGCATTACCAGTTTGACCCTGACCCTGCTTGGGAACAGAAGCGATCAGGGGCGCACCCTGAGCGTCTGTAATCGTAAATACCGGCACCGATCGCAATTTTTCCAAAATTTGCGGCTCCGGCAGTGCCAGTGCAGACATCTTGCCAATTGGGGAGGGGCCCAGCAGAGTGCTGCCGACAATTCCCAATATTGCGCCCAAACGAACTAATGATTTCATGTTTTTTCCATCAGGAGCGATCCTGAAACACATTAACATATTAACCATAAATCAAGGCTTACAGCTCTTTAGCCTACACTTTCTAGAGTGCTTCTAGACTTTTAACGAGTTTGCGTTGTTTCAGCCTTTGAAATTGCTTATCTTGAGACTCTAACTTTCTAGACAGTTTCTAGGGCCTGTCCTCAATTGAGCCATATACAGCATATTCCATGTATGTGCGGTACACACAATCTTGTAGTAAGTAAGGTGCGTCGCCACCCGCAAAGCGAGCAAGTTTCATTGAACCGACTCCGCAGCGACGCACCCTACATAACTAAATTGATTCAGCTTTGAGAATTTAGAAGTCCTTAAAGCTCGATTTTAACTGGGTTAATTGCATCAGATTTAAGAGTTTTAAGAATGGTTTTTTCAAATAAAAAGTCATGCACAAATATGATTTTCTGTCAACTTAATTTAGATGCGTTTACCCTGGATTGTTTAGCACAGATATTCACTTACCACTTCAACAAATTTTTGAATACGATCGGACTCGTTTTCAGATTGAATTTATTTTTCATGATGCCAAGCAATTTACGGGCTTGTCTGATTGTCAAGCTCGTAAATTCCCACGGCTTGATTTTCATTTGAATGCTAGTCTTATTGCCTGAAAATTAGCCAAATATCAGCTTTCTAGTTGTCATTTACCTGCCAAATTATTTGTGTTTTCGATGGCTTCTTATAAACGACTTGAATTCAATAAACACCTACTTTATACCTTTATACTTTTATAGACAAGTTAGATTTAGACCCGGATTTGATTTAAAATCATCCTAATCTTCCTTCAGTCTTGTCTTATGGTACTCTGGCTGCTTAAAAACTGTCCAGACTATTGTTACCATAGGAGGTATAATTATAGCCTTTCTCAGGTAGATGAGGTATGAGTATTAATTGGTAATGGAAGTTGATGGCGGTGCTTACCTCACTTAACTACATAAGCACAATTAAGAGGGCTAGAGCATCGACTACGTACCTCACTTACTTGAGAACCGCTATAGTTAAACTTTGATTGATTTTAACACGCGCTTCTCCCATCTCCATCCACTGTGGCACTGGCGTCGCGCCTGTGCTTCCGAAGTGAGTCATGTCCACCGTGGCACGGGCGTCTCGCCTGTACAATGGATCGGTTCAAAAAAGTGCGATCGCCCTTTATCAAAAAAGTGCGATCGCCCATTTCAATTCCTAACCAGAAATCACCTCACTCAAAAGATGAGCCTGAGAACCCTCAAGCCGAGGCCCGTGAATCTGCACCACCCTAGAAGCCAAGAAATTGCCCCAGCGAGCCGCTTGTACAGAACTCAAACCGTTAGCAATTCCAAACAAAACACCGCCCGCAAAAGCATCTCCAGCACCCACAGTATCGATCGCCTTTACCGGAAATCCCGCCACATCAACAATCTGTTTGTTCTCCACCACCATGCAGCCTTTATCCCCATTAGTGATAAAAGCCAAATCTGAAATCTCGCTCATTTTCCGAGCGCACTCTTCCAGAGATTCCTCCTTAAAAAAGCTCCTAACTTCATCAACATTGCAAAAAATTACATCGCAATATTCCGAAACCACCTTGTGAAAATCATCAGCAAATCGATCGACTAAAAACCCATCCGAAAAAGTAAAAGCCACCTTCACACCCAGACGCTTAGACTGTTCCATCGTCTCAATGCTAGCCTTTCTCGGATCGGGAGCATCCCAAAGATAGCCCTCAACATAACTGTACTTGCAGTGAGCCAGTCGATCGACATCAATATCAGTCGCAGCCAGAGTAGTAGAAACACCCAAATTAGTACACATCGTGCGTTCCGCATCCGGCGTAGTCAGCACTACACAAGTACCAGTGGGCTCGTTCGACTCAGCAGCAGGATGCACGTTAAAATCAATCCCCGCCGCCAGCAAATCTTGCCGGTAAAATTCCCCGTTAGTATCCTTAGCAACCTTCCCCGAATAATACGCTTTACCGCCGCTCTGAGCCAAACCAATCATCGTATTTGCCGCCGAACCCCCCGATCGCATTTGCAGCGAATTGTGTTCTAAATCGTGCAAAATCCCCCCCTGCGTTTCCGAATTCATCAGCGTCATCCCGCCGCGATTCAGCCCGTGCCCGAGTACAAATTCATCTTCCACCAATGCTAGGATGTCTACAAGGGCATTGCCTACGCCAAACACATCCACGGAACCAGATTCTTGATTATTTTCTGTCATCGCTGCTTTTTTTTACACTAACTATCAACTCTATAATAAATCGGATTAAAGTCAACATCCCCACTCCCAATCTAAAGTCCCCAACTTAAAATCTAAAATTCAAAATCCAAAATCCCCAATCTAAAATCTAAAATCCAAAATCTAAAATCGCTATGACTTATCTCCCACCTCTGATTCAGCAAATGTTGCAGCCCGGGTTCTACCCGCACGGGGTGACAGAACCAGTGCAGCTAATTCAGACTCATGCTTCCTTTGTTTTGCTGACAGGAGATTATACTTACAAAATCAAGAAACCAGTCAATTTTGGCTTTTTCGACTATTCAACCTTGGAGAAAAGGCAGCATTTCTGCAACCAAGAATTGCTGATGAACCGACGCACTGCACCGGAAATTTATCTAGAAGTTTTGCCAATTATTCAAATTGGGGATTCGTTTCAATTTGGCAGCAATTTACCTGCTATAACTCCGGCTGAAGTTGCTGTAGAATACGCACTGAAAATGCGGGAGTTTCCTCAAGATTCGCTATTGCTTAGTTTGTTGGAACACGGACTGTTGACCGAGCAAATTATGGCAGACTTAGGGCGGAAAGTTGCCAACTTTCACAGCACGGCAATTAGTAATAGCTACATTCGCACATTTGGCGAAGTCAGTCAGATTCGGACAGCAATAGACAACAATTACCTGATTTCGCAAAAATATATCGGCGGGCCGCAGACTCAGACACAATATCAGGAAAATAAAAATTATACTGACGCCTTTTTTGCCGAAAATCAAGAGTTATTTAACCTGCGGATTGCCACCAATAAAATTCGCGAGTGCCACGGAGATTTGCACTTGCGGAACATCGCTCTGTGGCAAGATAAAATATTGCTGTTCGACTGCATTGAATTTAACGAGCCTTTTCGCTTTGTTGACGTGATGTACGATGTGGCTTTTACAGTAATGGATTTGGAATCGCGCGGGCGCAGAGACTTAGGCAATGCTTTTCTCAATACTTACATCGAACAAACAGGAGATTGGGAAGGACTGCAACTGTTGCCTCTGTATTTGAGCCGTCAAGCTTATGTTAGAGCAAAAGTAACTTCGTTAATGTTGGATGATGCTGCTATTTCAAATGCCCAAAAAGCAGAGATTTCACAGACAGCAGCTAATTACTATAAACAGGCTTGGCAATACACACAACCGCGCCGGGGAAAGTTAACTTTGATGTCTGGTTTGTCGGGTTCTGGCAAGAGTACAGCGGCTCGATATTTGGCTCGCCGCACTGGGGCAATTCACATTCGCTCGGATGCGGTTCGCAAACATTTAGGCGGAATTCCTTTAAATGAACGCGGCGGGCAAGATTTGTACTCGAATGAAATGACCGCGCAGACTTATGGTAGATTGTTAGAGTTGGGGATAATTCTGGCTGACGGAGGTTGGGATGTGATTTTAGATGCCAAGTTCGATCGCCAAAACTTGAGAACGGATGCAATTAATCAGGCTCAATCCCACGGCTTGCCCCTGCAAATCATTTACTGCACGGCACCAATTGAAGTCTTGCGAGAACGGCTGCAACAGCGCAGGGGCGATATTGCTGACGCGACAGCCGAACTATTGAGTTCGCAGCAAGCAGCTTTTGAAGCTTTTACAGAATTAGAGCAAATTTCTGTAAACATTGTAGATACCGCGCAAGACTTAGAGGTACAATTAAACTTGATTTGTGGGGAGTAGTTGCAGCTCGATCGCCCTTGTCAATTTGATTGTCTGCTAATATTGTCAATATCTTTCAGTGTTATTACACACACAACTCGCAGCCCATGCCAAAATTTACCGGAGACTCCAAGGGGTTTAGCCCCGCGCTGATATGGTTTGTGTTGTTTACCGTTGGGTTTCGCTTAGTAGGATGTACGCTGCCCGTGAGTCTCGGCCTTGGTGTCCTCGGCGGCGTAGCAGCAGGTTTAATGGTCGCTTGGTGGCACAACGAACTAATACTCAACCCGAATATAAATTCCAAGGATAAAACTTCGGATGCTATCCTCAATAAAGAAGTAGTGCAAACGGACGGCCATAAATATAACAAAACCTCTAGGCGTGAAGCTGCTACATTCTTTGGCTGGTTGTCAGGGCCAGAGGATCGTCGCTAGCTTTAGTTATTAGTTATTGGTTATTAGTTATTAGTTATTAGTTATTAGTTATTAGTTATTAGTTATTAGTTATTAGTTATTAGTTAACTAATAACAGTTAACAGTTAACAGTCACTAATGCCCTTCGGCCCAATACTCAATACTTCGGCTACGCGATCGTATAAGTTCCCAATGCCAAATTCCCAATTGAATGTTTGTATTTCTATCGAAACTCCTGCCGCTGTTTATTTATCCTTTGGGGTTGAGTTGCCTGTTAATGATGGCTGCTTTAATCACACTTTGGAAGCGTCCCAAATGGGCGGCGGCGCCAATTGCTGCAGCTCTAATTATTTTACTGCTTGGAAGTAGCGGTTGGGTTTCAAAATCGTTAGTTCGATCGCTCGAATGGCAAAACTTGCCAACCGCCGAACTCCCCCAAGCTGAAGCGATTATCGTCTTGGGCGGCGGTGTCAAAGCAGCTTTACCTCCCCGTCCTTGGGTAGAATTAGGTGAAGCGGGCGATCGAATAATCTACGGTTCCCGACTTTACAAGCAAGGCAAAGCTTCCCTGTTAATTCTCAGCGGCGGTAGAGTAGATTGGAAAGGCGGCGGGGCTCCCGAATCGGCAGACATGGCAGAAATTGCCCAAACAATGGGTGTACCGACATCAGCAATTCTGCAAGACCCCGATTCACACAACACTTATCAAAATGCCGTCAACGTGCGGAAAATTTTAGATGCTAAAGCTATAAAAGGGCCAGTTTTGCTAGTGACATCGGCGATGCACATGACTCGATCGCTCTTAATTTTCCAGCGTCAGGGAATAAAAGCAATTGCCGCACCAACAGACTTTCAGATAACGCAGCAGGATATCGCAGCATCCCAAAGCAATTGGCAAGCGACCGCACTGGATTTATTGCCGGATACTTATCAGTTAAACCAGTCAACTAAAGCTTTGAAAGAATACATCGGCTTAATCGTTTATCGTCTGCGGGGATGGCTTTAAGCTGCTACGCTTATTGGTTATTGGTTATTGGTTATTGGTTATTGGTTATTAGTTATTAGTTATTAGTTATTAGTTATTGGTTATTAGTTATTGGTTATTAGTTATTAGTTATTGGTTATTGGTTATTAGTTATTTGTTTAACAACTGCCAACTGCCAACTGCCAACTGCCCACTGCCCACTGCCCACTGACAACAGTGTTATATTAAAGTCATTACAGCCAATATTAGCCACAGTCGCCCCCAAACAATCATGCTGCCCCACGAGTTGCAAAACATTGTCCCACAACCGACTCCCGCGGCCGAAATTTTTCAGAGACACCAAATTGTCCGCGAGTTTTACGATGAAATAAAGTACCGTCAAGAACTAGAACTTCACTGCCAGTGGTATTACGCTACAGCCAAGCAGCATCAGCAGGAATTGCAGAAAATGCAGGGAGATTGGAATATTTTAGGTTGGTTTAGCCGCAGACGGTCGAAAATTTAAGGATTAAATAAAAAAGATGGTTTGTAGTAAGAACTTTAGTTCCGCCGATCGACTAAAAGCCACAGAAAAAACTGAAGTCCTCGCTACAAACTGTACAACAGCTATATAAATCCCGCCCAAAAACGGATACTTGCTTTCCGACAGCAGCCGCAATCAGCCCAAAATTTTAGAACCTAGTTCCAACTCCCAGATTCATCTGTGGAGTAAATCTAAAATCTAAAATCCAAAATCTCAAATCGACTGACGGGATTTGATATTGTCTTCGGGCTCCGGCTTCAACTTTTGAGACAGCTAAACTTCCGAAGATATCAATTCGACTTCATCCTCTTTCAGGTGAGCTCGAAATTTTTTGTCAAACTGTACTAGAACCGGCCAATTAGCACTGACAGGTCGGCCGTGCCATTCGTGAACGATCGCCACGATTTCTCCTTCCATACCCTTAATATCAAATGGTTGACTGCGATTTTGAGGGTGGTGGTAGACAACAACAGAGTTTTTAATGCAAACGCGATCGCCAACTTTCATAAATTTAAACTTAGTGTTCTTTCTTCAAAACTCTACAAAGCCTGCAAGTGCAGAACACCTATACGCTTTGGGGACAGTCTTTTTATCTTCCCACATAAGTAGAGCGAAAACTTAAACAAAGTTGGCGGTTCCCTGTCGGTGCTGCGATCCCCAGCCGCGATCCGTGCAAGCCGAAATGCCGGTGATTCTCGGTTGAACCCGCAGGCCCGATCGGCATTTAAAGCTCGATCGGGCGGATTCTCAAGGGCGGGAATTGATTTGATGGCTAATCGACAAGCGATCGATTTAACTGCTTCAACCAACACTCAACATCAACGGCCAGAGTTTGACCCAACTCCAGCAACTGCCGGATCGAAGACAACTCCCAGCCGCCGTCTGGTCGGGCGATATCCAAGGCAACGGGGTAGACCGCACTTTCGCCCGCCGAGCCAGCTTGCCGTTGCAGCCAGCCCAAGCACAGAGGCACAATTTGGCTGTACAGAGAATCGAAATACAGTTCCTGCGATTTGTCCAAACACAAACCCAGACTCAGCCGATCGCCCACCGCAATCAAACGCTCGATCGTGCGGATGTCAGTTTCCAACTTCACAGGCGATCGGTTCTCTACGCCCGATCCTGCTTGCAGCAGGGCGTCTAGCGATCGCCAAACCAGCTTTTCCAAAATTTGCTTGACTTCGGGAACCTTCAACCGGCAGCGGAGGTGGCCGGTTTCAGTGGCGATCGCCTCAATTTCCGCCAGCAGCGACTCCATGTCCTCCGTTTCCACTTCCAGGGCCTTGGCCGCCGTCAAACAGCGGTGTCCCAAAGCCACCTCAGCAGCCACCTGCAACTCTACAGGCACCGGCAACTCGTCTCGGTGGAACGCCATCATCACCCCGTAATTTTCCCGGTAAACCTGAGTGTAAAGCTGATCCAACCGAGTCAAATTTTCCTGACTCAGCAACTGCACGATCCGGTGGCGTTCCTCAGCGAATAAATCCCGCAAGCTAAAGGACTGATCCCCAAACAGCCGCACCATTTCCAGAATCGCGTGGGCCGCCGAAGCTTCTTGCATAACTCCAAACAACCGCTCTTTCAGCATAGTGTAAGACCGGCGGCTGCCAAAAGGCTGAATGCAGCAGTGGAAGTCCCAGCCGCCGAGGTGGAACGCAGCAAACACATAAACCTCTGTTTCCCGCGTAATTTCCGAGGTTAGCTGCAATTGACCCACAACCAGAGTCATCGAGCCCATGCGCTGAATTTGGAAATCTTGCTGCAGGGCCTGATAGCAGTAAACTCGCTGTTCGCGGGGGTATTTGGCAAACAGAGAACTGATCGCGTAGTGGGCGGCCACTTGTCTGAGACTAATTTGGGCTGTCACCACGAGTTTGCGGTAAACTTCGGCCCCTGTTGTGAAATAGTCAACGTTGCTGGGTACGAGGGCTAGTCGATCGACAAAATCCTTTTCTAGCTGCACGCCAGTAACTTCGCCCGCCAATTCCAGCGCCCGGGCCGCGTAGCGCAGAATTTGCACGCCTTCTGGCCGCGAAATTTCTTCAAAAAACCAGCCGCAGCTAGTGAACATTAACAGGGTGTGGCGCTGCATTTCCAGCAGTCGCAGGGCGTCCACCTGTTCGGCTGCGTCGAGGGGGCGAACTTGATGGCGTTGGAGGAAACTGTCAATATTAGCGGGCGATCGATCCCGGATGACATTAATATATTCATCTCTGGCTTTCCAGGGATCGCACAACATTTGGCGCCCCGCTTCTTCGTAAATCGGAATCAGCCGATCGCGCAGCCAATTTAGAGTATCCCGCAAAGGGCGGCGCCATTTTTGGTTCCACTCGCCGCCGCCACCGCAGCCGCAATCATCTTGCCAGCGATCGACCCCGTGAGAGCAACTCCAGGCCGTCACGGGTTTGAGTTCCACTTCCCAAGCGCTCGGATTTTGACTTAAATAATGAGCAAAATTCGTCACCGTCCAGCCGCGGCGGGGAAACTCTTCTGTGAAGGCGTAGGCGAGGCATTTTTCGGTACTGTGTTTGTGGTGGCCGAAAGTTTCGCCGTCCGTCGCCACGCAGATTAATTGAGCTGGTCGGTGGTCTCCCCGCACTGCTTGACCCAAGCGCCCCACCAAGTGGTGGCTGCTGCTGAGAACGTCATTGAAGCCCATATCTCGCGAGATCGGGCCGTCGTAGAAAAAGATATCGATGTAGGGAGTGTTGGCAGGTGTGGCTGCGGAATTTTGAAAGTGCCTGCGGCCAAAATGGTGAGTGCTCAGCGGCGAGAGTTGGTGGTCGGCCATCAACCGCATTTCCGGTTTCAAATAGCAGCGGTACGGGCGAGTCGGATCGATTTGACCGCCGCCGACTTCGTGCCATTCGGAATTTTCCGCTGGTTCTCCTTCTTGATTTTGCCCGATTAGCAGGCGGCAGCGTTCGGCTTGGGAGGGGGCTAAGACAATGAAGCGGATGCCTTCAGCGACTAAAACTTCGAGGGTGGCGTAGTCTACGGCGGTTTCGGCGAGCCACATTCCTTCGGGATCGCGATCGAACCGGGATCGAAAATCTGCGATCCCCCACCGAATTTGGGTGTATTTGTCTCGCTCGTTAGCGAGGGGCATGATGATGTGATTGTAGACTTGGGCGATCGCGTTGCCGTGACCGTTGAGACGCTGACAGCTTTTGCGATCGGCCTCCAGAATCCGTTCGTAAACTTCCGAGTCGTAGCGTTCCAGCCAGCTCATCAGGGTCGGCCCGATGTTGAAGCTCATATACTCGTAGTTGTTGACGATCCCCGCGACTTCGCCGCGGTCGTTGAGTATGCGGGCAAAGGCGTTGGGGCGGTAGCACTCGTTGTCAATGCGTTCGTTCCAGTCGTGGAAGGGATGGGCGCTGGCTTGGCGTTCGATCGCGTCCAGGTAAGGGTTTTCCCGGGGCGGCTGGTAAAAGTGACCGTGAACCGTCACGCACACCCCTGTTGCAGTCGCCGCGCTGCTTTGGGTTGCAGCCGTTACGGTTGGCGCAGACAAAGGCAGCAGATCGGATTGAGTTTTTGAAATCGAAACCATGCGATCGAATCCTCAAGTAGTTAAAAACAATAAAACCAGCCTAATTAGCAACTAAAACCTTACGCAGCAAGAGTTTCAGCTAGGCATCTGTTCGGTCTAAATTTTGGCAGATAAGTTTTGATACATTTGTAGTATTGCGAGCAAAGCATTCGTTCCAAGATGCCAACCGTCGATCCCTGGTTTTTTTTGCCAATGCTTTGCTGTTGAAAGACTTAAAAAAGGTAGCTTTTGCTGCTTTTTGGCACTTGCGACCCATTTCGGGTTCGTGCTTGCAGGGCTGCTCGTTGAGATTTTGATTTACATTGCTGGATTGTAAAGTCTTATTCATTAAATAGCAACTTTTCGCCGGAAAGATTTAATTTTTGGCAAGAAATCTTGGCGGTTGTGGAGAGCGGTTTAACGCCCGATCGATTTATAGAATAAGAGTTTTTGCCGAGTTTCGCATCATACTTTAGGTGCTTGTTACCTAAGTTCTGGAGAAGTTAGGCCGGTTGGGTTAGGGCGGGGCAGATTTGCTGCAAATGTACTTTCCAGAAGAGATGTAACACTGGTGCGGAGTCAAAAGGCAACAAAAAAGGAAAACGGTAACGGTTATATTTTAACGCCTGAGAGGTATGTGGGGGCCCAGGAATTGGAGGAGGATGAGGAAGGTTTGGACGAGAAGATGCTGCATTTGACGGCGAAGTTGGAGAGGCAATTTGCCTAGCGTGCGAAGTTAGAGGCGATGATTCGGAAAAATCTGCCGAGGGTGGAGTTATGGGAATTGAGGAATTGCTGAAGTCCAAGCGCTGCGATATCCTGAGAATTGCTACTCACCCAGGCGCGTTAAATGTGCGCGTTTTTGGTTCGGTTGCCAGGGGTGAAACAACAGCAGATAGGGAGGTTGATTTTTTAGTATAATTGGAACCCAAACGCACGTTTTAAGCAATATTAAAGAATGTATTGAGCGGATTTAGTCTTGCGAAATCCGGGTAAAAAACGCCGAAATAATTGTATAGGGGACAATCTAATGCCAGAACTCAGCCGATTTTTAGGCATCATCATCACGATGTACTATAACGACCACCCGCCCCCGCACTTTCATGTCCGCTACAATCAACAAAAAGCCATCATTGATATCGAAACCCTCTCAATTCTAGAAGGCAAACTTTCCCCTCGCATCTTAGGATTAGTTGTAGAGTGGGCGGCCCTTCATCAAACAGAACTCATGCAAAACTGGCAACTTGCCAGACTTCAAACACCATTAGAACCTATTGCCCCTTTGGAATAAACAATGCTCAAAGATATTAGCTCCGTTCAACCATTAGAAAACTATCAACTTTACCTCAAATTTGAAGATAACCAAGAGGGAGTAGTTGACATCAGCCAATTAATCGAATTTACCGGAATCTTCGCCCCTCTGCAAGACTTGACTTACTTTAACCAAGTCAAACTAAATCCAGAATGGGGGACAATTTACTGGGAAAATGGAGCCGATTTAGACCCAGATGTTCTCTACTCCATTGTCACCAACCAACCGATACAAATCAAGGAAACCATAACCAACATGATGTAATTTTATCTACGAGCTAGCACCAAACAGGTTAACAAGAATATATCGCTACGTAAAAAGTGGACATCAACCAACAAAAAGAACAATTCAGCAACATCTACCTGCAAGCTGTCACCACCGTTGCCGGCTATTCCCTCTACAAACGATTCGTAGACGATGACAGCGTAGACTGGGGAGTAGCTGCGAAAGGCGGGACAGGCCCCATTAGAGCACCTCGCTGAGAATTGCAGTTAAAATCTACATCAAGAGATATCCAAGACGATAACTCCATCCGCTACCCCCTCAAGCTCAAAAACTACGACGACTTAAGAATGGATAACTTCGCCATCCCCCGAATTTTAGTTGTCGTTTTAATCCCCGAAACACCCGAAGACTGGTTAACCCAGTCCGAAACAGAACTCTGCATCAGAAACTGCGGATATTGGATCTCGCTGCGGGGAAAGCCAAAAACACAAAACACAAGCACTGTCACCGTCGCCCTCCCCAGAACCCACCAATTTACAGTCGCCGCCCTTCAGTCAATTATGGAGGGAATTAGCCAAGGAGTTCAACCATGAAAGTCACCGTAAAAGATAGCCAAACTCTCAAAACAATTGAGCTAAATCAACTGAGAAATTACTTACAAACTCACGGCTGGCATGAAGACCAACCTTTCTTAGATAATGCCACACTTTGGCACAAACCAACAGCCGATGCAGAAGAATTTGAAATATTGCTACCTAACCGGGAAAACCTGGGAGATTATGCAGCCCGCATCCGCGAGGCAATCCAAACCCTAGAAAACGCAGAAAATCGCCCTCAAATTGAAATTTTAAGCGAACTACTTACAAGCATTCCCAACACGATAATTCAGGGAATTGTTATGCAAATTCACACCCCAAATACCCAAAAATTAAGTGGCGAAATTACTCTCCTCGGCCTTGTAGCTGACAAATTGCGGAAAATTCAAACTTCACTCGCAGACAAAGATTACATTCTGGCGATTAAAGCTTATCAAGAACGCTTACCGATTCTCTGTAGCGGTGACTTAATCAAAGACAACAACGCCTTCATCCTCAAAAACCCCCACAACTTAACCCTCGATGAATTGTCGTAAAACTAAATGTCACGCACAGTCTATCTCGCTCAATTGTAAATGATGCGTCGTATGCTGCCAATTGCGCTGAGTCTTGAATCCCAATTTTTGATAAAACCTGTCGGCTGCTGGCGTATCTGTTCGCAACGTCAATAACTGATAATGCTGACTGGCTTCGTAAATCAGCCGATCGACCAATAAACGCCCCACCCCCTTTCCCCGCCAAACTGACTCAACATACAAATGCCGCAATCGTCCAACTTTTGGATCGTTGAAATAAGGATCTCCATTCAAGCCGCAAATTCCGATCGCTCTTTCCTGCGATGACGCTAAAAATAAAGCTTCACCAACCTTATCGAAGCAGTTATAACCATTACGATAATCCCGGACCAGTCTTTCCACAAACTGAAAACCTTGGGACAGACTTTCCTCAATTAAATGGATAATTAATCCCTCATCAAACTCGGAAATTTTAGCGATGTGAATATGCTGCATACTTTGAAAAAAGATTTGTTAAGTAAGGAGTGCATCGACTTGACCAGATTTATGAGCTCTGACAAAGAACATTGTGATATCGTTCCAATAACCTGCTGCGGTTGAAGCTTCATTTATTTCTGTAAAATATTCCAGCTTGCACTGCTGCCACTGTTCATCTGACCATTTCACATTTTGAAGCCCGAATGCACTCTTGGCATTGCCAGTCCACGCAGCTTCCGCATCTTGCAAGTAGAAGCCAAATTGCTCAGTCGTGATTTCGATGTCTTCAAATCCGATATTGTCAAGCATTTCGCAACACCTCTGCGGCGTTCCCAGTAACTCATTGGGATTCGGGATAGCAATACCGTATCTTTGTACTACTTTCCGAAACAAGACAGACGCGGTAGGGGAGGTTTCTGCCAGACAGGAAAATGCAAGTAACCCTCTTGGTTTCAGAGCATTGTGCCAGCGACGCAGCG
This sequence comes from Microcoleus sp. N3A4, assembly GCF_036701805.1. Classification (NCBI taxonomy): domain Bacteria; kingdom Bacillati; phylum Cyanobacteriota; class Cyanophyceae; order Oscillatoriales; family Microcoleaceae; genus Microcoleus; species Microcoleus sp. N3A4. Next base: position 5,524 of record NZ_JAUBRJ010000047.1, on the reverse strand, counting down.
ATGTCGGAATATCTGTGAAGTAGACGATCGCCGACGAACACAAAATAACATCAAATTGGCTTTCCTGGAACTCTTGCTCGTCTGCATCCACTTTCTCAAACCTGATATTCGTCAGTCCCGAAACAGCGACTTTCTGCTCGGCTTGCAGCAGCATTCCCGAAGCAAAGTCAGTTCCCAAAACACGACCTGTGGAACCAACAGCAAAAGCCGCAGCAATCGCCCCTAAACCAGTTCCCGTAGCGACATCTAAAACTTGCTGACCGGGTTGTATTTTTGCCAACTCTACTAATCGGTTTGCAGCCCGTATATGAAGCTCTGTCTCGTAGTTTTGACGGTTGTTAAAGTCATTAAGAATTTGCTGTTTGTAGCTACTTAGCGAGGAGTCATTCATATCGATTCTTTTCCCAAACAAATATCCAGTTCCCTAGCAAAGGCCTCCGGCGCATCCAGCATCAGCCAGTGTCCAGTATCGGGGATCGTAGTTGTCGTCAGTGTGGGACGGAGGATGTGGAGGCTGAAGGGAAAAGTGTTTGAGGGAGCAATAATTGCGTGGGCCCGTGTTCCAGGGGCTGCTAGGTAGCGATCGAGATTATCAACTGCTTCAAAGGCAAACATCCCGCGAGACATTCCAGACAGACAATCCTGTGGAGTCGCCGCCAACCAAGCGAGAACCCGATCGCGCGTCTGGGCCCTGCTTCCTGTCAGCGCCTCGTTGAAGCTGGTTTCCACAGCAGCCCGCCAGTCCTCCGTCTCCAGAGCCCTCTGGTAAGGGACGATCCGTGCCTCGTGCACCTCTACAGGCACCTTGGTAAAGTCTCCAGGTGGGTCTACCAGGATCAACTGCGCGATGCGCTGCGGTGCGGCCGCTGCTGTGGCGAGGGCAATACAAGCACCGAAACTGTGCCCGACGATCGCCACTCGATCGAGTCCCAGCCCATCGAGCACGGCGAAAACATCCGCTGCACAGGAGGCGGGGGCATAGTTGCCGTCCTCCGGCGGTGCGGAATCACCGTGTCCCCGCACGTCAAGGGCGATCGCCCGTCGGGTACGCGCTAAATTGGCAAGCTGCGCCTCCCAGATGCTCGCGGAAACCGCCATACCGTGCACGAAAACCACCGGTAAAGGCTCCGACTCCCCAGCCGTCACAGGAGGGCTGGCTTCGAGGATGTGAATATTGCCGATCGGTCCTTTGAGAGTTGTCGATCGCATACAATTTTCTCCTAAGTTTTAATTTCCTATTTTCACACAACCAATTTTACCTCTGTTACTCCTTGGCGCAATTCATACTGTCCTTTCACCCAAAATTGTTGAATTTGTTTACCCAAAAACGGAGCAATTTGCATCATTAATAAACGTATAAATACATTGTTTCGCAGTTGTTCGCCTTTCCACGCTTCTTGTGCTTGCAGTTGTTGGGCGCGAATAATTTCTGGCTCGCGTTCTGCTTGAATCCGCGATAATGCTAAGTCAATATCCTCGGAATTAGCCCCTGCTTTCCATAAAGGTACAAGGTGATTGGCGGCAACAATTACATCGCGCAAAGCCAAGTTAATTCCTTGAGCGCGAACCGGAGACATGGGATGTGCCGCATCTCCCAAAAGTATGATTCCTGGCTGATAAGCTGTCGCCCATCTCCTAGCTTTACACCCGCAATGCGATCGTTGCTGTAGAGTAAATGGTTCTTCCGTATTCCTCGATCGCCCAAATCTCAGTTTTGGGCCCAAAATCTGAGTAAATATTGAGCATAATTTGCTGATTGACAAATGCTTTCTTAGCTTAAGTTGTTACCAATGGTTGTTGTGGAACAGGCCGGAAAGCCTGTTCTTAACAATAGCGATCGGGAGTGAGTTATTACCGATCGCCCTTTTGTTTAGCAATTAAAGCTTTGGCTTGCTGCCACAGAGATTCTAACTCTTCTGGGGGATAATCTGACAAAGGTCGATCGCACGCAGCCTCTACCTTCGCAAACCGCTGCACGAAGCGATCGTTTGTTCCTTGCAAAGCTTCCGACGCATCTAAACCGTACCAGCGAGCTAATTGAATCAACACAAACATAATATCTCCCAATTCTGACTGCTGCGCTGCCTTATCCTCGTGTTTGAGAGCGTGTTCAAATTCTGCCATTTCTTCGTGAAATTTATCCCAAACGCCGTCTACACTGTCCCAATCAAAACTCACTTCCGCAGCTTTTTGGGAGATTTTCATCCCGGCGGCGATCGGCGGCAAAGTGCTGGCATAACGGCTCATTTTCGAGGCTAAAGTTGGCGGCTTTTCCGAAGTTGTGCCTTTTTCTGCTGCTTTGATTTTTTCCCAGTTTTCGTTGACTTCATCCACGCTGTTGAGTTCGACATCGCCGAAGACGTGGGGATGGCGCCGAATTAGTTTTTCTGTAATGCCCGCAGCAATTTCGGCGAAGGTAAACTGATTCGATTCGCTGGCAATTTGAGCTTGCAGAATTACCTGTAACAGTAAGTCGCCCAATTCTTCGACGATCGCATCTTTATCTCCTTTGCGAATCGCGTCGGCGGTTTCATAAGCTTCTTCGATGATGTGGGGAATTAGAGTTTGGGGAGTTTGGGCTAAATCCCAAGGACATCCGCCGTCTGGCGATCGCAATTTAGCCACAACTTCTATAAGTTCTTGGAGTGCTGTGAGCGATCGACTTTCAGAATTAGACATAATAATTTACCTTTTAGATCAACCGCCAAGATGGTTATAACCTTGTTAATGGCTTCAACCATTAATTTTATTACTTCTTCCTTCTTCCTTCTTCCTTCTTCCTTCTTCCTTCTGCTATGGATTTGCTAGATGTGCGACTGGGAGCTTTGATTTTGCGCCTCTTAATTGTGCCAGGAGGCCGCAACCCGCTCAATCCTTTCTTTTTGAATCTTTTGTAAGCCGAGCCGCCCCAATCGCTCAGATAGTGGCTCATCGCGCCCAATTCTAGACCGATGTAAACGGCTAAAATTTCGATGTGGTGTTCCCAGATCGATCGTCCGCAACTCAAAACCACATCCTGCCAATTCCCCCCCAAGTTCCCGACTTTTTCGGCAATTGCCAATCCCAACATTCCGAAAACCGCGATCCAGATAGCGAGGTACAAGATTCGCAAAGCAGTGCCGATCAGAGGGCCGTGGGACAAAAAAGAGCGGTGGCGCAGGCTTTTTTGGTACGGGAGCCAAATCGGTTTGAACCATCCCCAGCGCTGATACTGACAGGAGTAGATATCCAAGTCGGGGCCAAACATCAGCCCGCCGAATAAGAAACTGCCGGAAACGAGCAAAGTCAGGTTGCTGCTCTGAGTCTGGCCAAAGGTAAGGGCTGCCACCAAGGGCAAACTCCACAGGGTTATTCGATCGTGGGTGCGGCCAGAGGGCATTTAAAGTTTAGGATTTTTTTTACTTGATCTTTCTGAGTTACTGTGATATGATAAATCCCTGTGAGTGCAATTGGGCGATTAGCTCAGTGGTAGAGCGCCTGCTTTACACGCAGGATGCCGTAGGTTCAAATCCTACATCGCCCATCCGATAACTCAATATCAAAAGTTTCAGCCGTTTTTAGCCGTCAAGCCGAGAACGGCTTTAACTGTTTGTGTTGACCGTTGACTTTTGAATTTGGTGACGGCTAAATTTAACATTCTGTGGCGGATGTCTCAAAAGTTGGCACGCAATGCTAGAAAATGAATTTATTGATTTTCTTTTTTAGAACCGTGTATATGAAGCCTAAAATAACTAGCCCGATCGCGTGGCAGCAAGCTGAACTGCTAATGCAGCCAGCGATGATCCGAGTGCTCGACAACATCCGCAAACAATTAGAAGAGTCAGTGTGGACGGGCACTTATCAAGAAGTGCAGATTCCGATTCCGGGCTATCAACTAATTTTAGAACATCAAGGCGAGCAAATATGCGTCGATATTTGGGAACTTTGCTATCGAGTCTGCTTTGTCAACTACCAGCCCGCCCACAGTCAAATCCAAAGCCAAGAAGTCGTAATTGACACTAGCTTGATTGAGGATGACACTGGCGATGTAGATTGGAATCGTCTTGATGCCAAAGCCAGCAAATTAATCCAAGAAATATTCGCCAATTTGGGTAATTAGTTATTGGTTATTGGTTATTTGTTATTGGTTATTGGTAGCAGCTAACAAATAATATCGTTTCCGGTGGCATCGGAGTAATATATTTGGATAATGTCAGTGCGAGCGTGCCCGCTCGCTAGCACGATCGCACGCTTATAATTCCGATACCACCGGATTTGATATAACAAATAACAAATAACAAATAACCAATAACCAATAACAACAGTCAACAGTCAACAGTCAACAAAATCTTATGCTGATTCAAGAATTGCACGACATTCAAGCAGCGGCAGGTGCTACTTTTGCAGAGTTAACAACCTCAGAAACAGTCCCCGTCAGTTTTGGTAACGACGCAGAAGCGATCGCAGCAACGAAACAAGGTGCCGCTTTGTACGATCGCACTCACTGGGGACGCATTCAAATCTCACATAGCGATCGCCTCCGGTTCTTGCACAATCAAAGTACCAATAACTTTAATATACTCAAACCCGGTCAAGGTTGCGACACCGTTTTCGTGACTTCCACCGCCCGGACGATCGATCTCGCCACCGCTTACGCGACAGAAGATGCCGTACTGCTGCTAGTTTCAGCCAACCGCCGCCGCCAACTGCTGGAATTGCTCGATCGCTATATTTTCCCAATGGATCGCGTCGAGTTAACAGATTTAACCGATACAACTGTTGCTTTCAGTTTCCTCGGCCCGGAAAGCACTCAACTATTAGAAAAAATCGGAGTTGCCGAACTTGAAAATCAACCTTACGCTACCCACAAATTGATAAATTTTGCAGGTATGGAAGTCCGAGTTGCGGTTGGTAGCGGTTTAGCAACTCCCGGATACACGTTAATTGCGCCAGCAAGCGGTGCAGCCAAGTTGTGGCATGAATTAGTCAAAGCTGGGGCCGTACCGATGGGCGATCGAGTTTGGGAACAACTGCGAATCGAACAAGGACGCCCCGCCCCAGATTTTGAACTCACAGACGATTACAACCCCCTAGAAGCCCGTCTTTTACACACGATTACCTATGACAAAGGCTGCTACATCGGTCAAGAAACAATTGCCCGGTTGAACACCTACAAAGGAGTCAAACAGCAACTTTGGGGCGTGCAGTTGAGCGGTGCGGTTGAACCAGGAACAGCAGTTACAATCGGAGAGGAAAAAGTCGGCAAACTCACCAGTTTTACGGAAACTGAATCCGGCTTTTTTGGTCTTGCTTACATCCGCACAAAAGCTGGCGGCGAAGGACTGAAAGTGCAGGTAGGAGAAATTGCCGGGGAAGTAGTAAACCTGCCTTTTTTAAGTTGCTAAGGAATGAGAATTAAATAACTTACAATTTGATAGTTCTTGTGGGATGGGCCCATGAGCCCGTCCGGGAGCATCTCAGTTTTGCATTTATAGTGCGAGCGTCCCCGCTCGCGTCTTGTACCACTCGCGAGCGGGGACGCTCG
>NZ_JAUBRJ010000046.1:33454-59724 GCF_036701805.1 Microcoleus sp. N3A4 | reverse complement strand
TCATTAACTTAAAATTTTTACTAATTTTACGATATTTATTCAAGTTTAGCACAAAATAAAAATTTTGGAGAGGTCTAGTCTTGGACGCACGGGTAGTCAGAAACCGGGTTTTTGCAAGAATACTTGGTTACAGCTACAGAAACGGCCAAAAACCCGGTTTCTTTGGTTTGGATGTGTAAGTCGCGTTACATTTAGTTAAACAAGGAGAAAGTTCTGTCAACAAACAGCGAGTATTACATACCAGAATTCTCTCTGACACAACAAACAATAAAGGGAGAGGATATCCCCTTACCAGATCCGCTAGCAGAAGGAAGACCCCATACAACACTTGGAAGAAGAGATGGAAGTAATAATATTTGTTACCGCCAGTCAGCAACCTTTCCTTCATCAACTTGGCCGAAAGCTAACGGCTATGATGTGCCTTGGGGTAGAGTCGATTGGACGGATCACGATCGCCCATCCGATCATCCCAACCCCCATATCCACGAATTCCGCTACAATTGGGAACAGAAAAGATGGGAATCTGGATTGCAACAATTTTGGTGGTATCGCAGAGATGTTGATTAACTAAAGGAGAAATTATGGATGCCTGTTTTGAAATATTACTTTCGACAAGACAGACTCTTGAGTATTTAGAATCTCATCAGGAAACTTTTACTTGGGGTGATGTAGAATATCCCCAAGGTGAAAAATATTACCTTTGGGGCAAATATATAAAATTAATAGAGCGGGAAATTCCGCCCCATATAATCAAGCGCTTACCCCCCGCTTATGGAAGTATGAAATGGCTGAATTTTTCCGTGCAAGGGAAAGCATTAGACTTGTTAGAATCCGAGGTAAATGGTTCAGAGATAGATTGGGAAGGCAAAAGTTTTGATGATTGTCTCAAGTTGATTTTGACTGAGCAATCTCAATGGGTTGTGGTATTTGAATGGCACTGCGATCGCATAGATAGTCTATATCAGCAGAATGTTAGTGAGTGTATTGGTCAGATTAAAAACAACTTGAAATGGGACAAGAATAGAGAGGGATTTATTGTACTATCTGTACCTAAAAATGAGGTTGACTCATGTGCGATCGCGGGCGAAGTTTCTGAACAAGATAAATTCGTTACTTCATTCCCCACAGCAACTCCACTATCAATCTCATTATGAATATTCTCAGGCGCGATCGCCTCAACCAACTCCTCAAGGGAATACCGCCGACGAGTTACGGGTTCGATAATTTGCTCAGCGGCAATAGATGCGTCTATTTCCTGAGAGTGGGCCGCATAAAAAGCGAAGACATCGTTCACTCGATCTTCACTTAAGTCATAATCAGCGGCAATTTGGTTTGGAGATAAACCCCATTTCTGGGCTGCGATGACTACTGTTTGAACCCGCAACCGAGTGCCGCGCAAAACGGGCACGAGTTCGCCGCTAGCGCCCCGCACATAGGTGATTTCAGGAAAAGTGCGATCGTCATTCCGCTGGTTGAGGGTAGCGACTTTTTCGGCGACAGCCCAGAGGATAAACCGAGGGAAATGCCTTGGAGTGTCGCCAATTTTTCAGCTTCTTGCTGTAGCTGAACGGGTAAGTTTAAGGTGTGGGATGTCAGCGTGAATGGCAGTCAGTGGGGTTCGTAGTTTATGACTAACAATAGAGATAAATTATGGATATTAATACGATCATTGTGCTTAAGCTTATAATTTAATTCAGCTATAGCCAGCCACAGCCAGGAGAACAACTATGTTTCGCAACACGAACTTACAAACAAAGCTAATTACCGCTTTTATATTGATGGGGTTGCTTGTCTTCGTGTTTGCTGGGGTAGGGTGGAGCGGGGTTTCCAGGCTAAGTGTACACATCAATACCCTCGGTGAGGATAGCCTGCCAAGTGTGGCTGCATTGTGGAGTATCAACGAAGGACAGACCCAAATTCAGGCATCAGAGCGATTACTCTTCGATCCAGAAATGACTAATGCACAAAGGCAACAGGCATTAGCTAGAATTCAGAATGCCTGGAAACAAATCAACGAAAACTTTCAAAAATACGAAAAGATCCCGAATACCCCAGAGGAAGATAAAAACTACAAAGAATTTCAACAAAACTGGGATGCTTGGAAGAAAGCCCATGAAAAATTGCTGAATATAGAACAAGACTATAACCAAATTGGCATCCGCAATCCCTGGAAAAGACAGGTTCAGCTAATCAGTCAGGGTAAGGGAAATTCACCAGAAATCGCGGCAGTTAAAACAGCACTGGAACTCCGTACCAAGATGGATGAGTACGGCTCAAGTACAGAGGAGCCTTTATTTAAGAGAGCTACAGATTCAGTTATATCAGTTATAGCCTTAAATCAATACATTGCAGACAAAACTAAGCAATCAGCCGATCGGGATATAAATCAGACTGGATTCTGGGTTGTTCTGGGTATGATTCTCGGTCCGGTGACAGCGATTATTTTGGGAATATTCTTTGTGGCGATCGCCAAGCCGATCGACAAAGCACTCAAAGGCATTGTCAATATAATTGTCAGTTCTTCCAGCCAAATTGCCGCTACAGTTGAGCAGCAGGAACAGATCATCAGTCAGCAAGCAACAGCGGTGAATGAAACTACTTCCACAATGGATGAATTGGGAGCATCATCGCGTCAAGCAGCAGAGCAAGCAGAATCAGCATCTAACAATGCACGTCAAGTTTTAAACCTAGCGGAGGAAGGAGCCACAGGCGCACGTCAAGTTTTAAACCAGGCGGAAGATGGCAATAAGGTAGTGGAGAAATCTCTAGAGGGAATGTCTGAGTTGACAGAAAAAGTGGCGGCGATCGCCGCACAGATTATGAAATTGAGCGAGCAGACTACTCAGATTGGCAGCATTACAGGCACTGTAACAGATTTAGCGAATCAGACGAATATGTTAGCTTTGAATGCCTCAGTCGAAGCTGTTCGGGCTGGAGAACACGGTAAAGGATTTGGAGTTGTAGCTAATGAAATTCGCCGACTGGCAGATCAGAGTAAAAAATCAGCAGAGAAAATTAATACCATCATTACTGATATCCAGAACGCGATCAATTCCACAGTCATGACCACAGATGAAGGCATGAAAACTGTCAAAGAAGGTATCAAACTTTCTCAAGATACAGCCCAAGCTTTTAAATGGGTAACACAGTCGATCAATGATATCGTTTTGAAGAATCAAGACATGACTCTCGCCGCTATCAACGATATCGTTTTGAAGAATCAACAAATTTACCTCAATGCCATGCAGCAAGCATTAGCCGTCCAACAAGTAGTTGAAGCAATGAATACTATCAATTTTGGAGCCAAACAAACTGCTAGCGGCATCAATCAAACTAAGGTAGGTACTCAACTACTAGACGGTGCGGCTCAAAATCTTAAAGCATTGAGTGCTAAATAGAGAGATTATGGGAGCAGGAATGTACGGGAAAATATTTTTTGTTTTCCTCTAATCTCTAATCTGTCAAGATAAATTATGGATATTAATACGATCGTTGTGCTTAAGCTTATAATTTAATTCAACTATAGCCAGCCACAGCCAGGAGAACAACTATGTTTCGCAACATGAACTTACAAACAAAACTAATCAGCGCTTTTATATTAATGGGGTCGATCGTCTTCGTGTTTGCTGGGGTTGGGTGGAACGGGGTTTCCAGGCTAAGTGTACACATCAATACCCTCGGTGAGGATAGCCTGCCAAGTGTGACTGCATTGTGGAATATCAACGAAGGAAAGACTCAAATTCAGGCATCAGAGCAATTACTCTTCGATCCAGAAATGACTAATGCCGAAAGGCAAGAGGCATTAGCTAGAATTCAGAATGCCTGGAAACAAATCAACGAAAACTTTCAAAAATACGAAAAGATCCCGAATACCCCAGAGGAAGATAAAAACTACAAAGAATTTCTACAAAATTGGGATGCTTGGAAGAAAGCCCATGAAAAATTGCTGAATATAGAACAAGACTATAACCAAATGGGCATCCGCAATCCCTGGAAAAGGCAGGTTCAGCTAATCAGTCAGGGTAAGGGAAATTCACCAGAAATCGCGGCAGTTAAAACAGCACTGGAACTCCGTACCAAGATGGATGAGTATGGCTCAAGTACAGAGGAGCCTTTATTTAAGAGAGCTACAGATTCAATTAAATCAGTTATAGCCTTCAATCAAGAGATTGCAGACAAGACTAAGAAATCAGCCGATCTGGATACACATCAGACTGGATTCTGGGTTGTTGTGGGTATGATTCTAGGTCCGGTGACAGCGATTATTTTGGGAATATTCTTGAGCATTACGATCGCCAAGCCGATCGACAAAGCCCTCAAAGGCATTGTCAATATGATTGTCAGTTCTTCCAGCCAAATTGCCGCTACAGTTGAGCAGCAAGAACGGATCATCAATCAGCAAGCAACGGCGGTGAATGAAACTACTTCCACAATGGATGAATTGGGAGCATCATCGCGCCAATCAGCAGAGCAAGCAGAATCAGCACTGGATAACGCACGTCAAGTTTTAAACCTAGCGGAGGAAGGAGCCACAGGCGCACGTCAAGTTTTAAACCTAGCGGAGGAAGGAGCCACAGGCGCACGTCAAGTTTTAAACCAGGCGGAAGATGGCAATAAGGTAGTGGAGAAATCTCTAGAAGGAATGTCTGAGTTGAGAGAAAAAGTGGCGGCGATCGCGGCACAGATTATGCGATTGAGCGAGCAGACTACTCAGATTGGCAGCATTACAGGCACTGTAACAGATTTAGCTAATCAGACTAATATGTTAGCTTTGAATGCCTCAGTCGAAGCTGTTCGGGCTGGAGAACACGGTAAAGGATTTGGAGTTGTAGCTAATGAAATTCGCCGACTGGCAGATCAGAGCAAAAAATCAGCCGAGAAAATTAATACCATCATTACTGATATCCAGAACGCGATCAATTCCACAGTCATGACTACAGATGAAGGCACGAAAACTGTCAAAGAAGGTATCAAATTTTCTCAAGATACAGCCCAAGCTTTTAAAGAGGTAACACAGTCGATAAATGATATCGTTTTGAAGAATCAGGAAATGACGATCGCGGCTATCAACAATAGCGTTTTGAATAATCAACAAATGACTCTCGCTTCTATCAACGATATCGTTTTGAAAAATCAACAAATTTCTCTCAATGCCATGCAACAAGCATTAGCCGTCCAACAAGTAGTTGAAGCAATGAATACTATCAATTCTGGAGCCAAACAAACTGCTAGCGGCATCAATCAAACTAAGGTAGGTACTCAACTACTAAACGATGCGGCTCAAAATCTTAAAGTATTGAGTGCCAAATAGAGATATTATATCGATTCCGGTTGCACTCCTCATGATTGTTAACAGTTGACTGTGAGTCAAAAAACTGAAAATTCCGCTTATATTTGGTTGCCACTTTACTATTCAGATGAAGCGCAAATTTGATATGAAACCAGGAATGTACGGAAAAATAATTTTTATTATACTCTAATCTCTAATCTGTATTTTGTATCAGAACCCAAGTTGCGGGTTATTAGCAATTTCCAGCGATCTATTACGTCACTGAGATTTTTCCCATTTTTTTAGCCAACAAGATTGTAGCTGTCATTGTTAAGTTTTACAGTACCATAAATCAACAAAAAAATCGCCCTTTCTCTAAAATAACCAAAGGGCGATCGACTTTTTAACTCAATATCAAGATAAGATTAGGTTCGCCACTGATTCAGCCAGCGGACTTGCCCTCTCCAGTCAGCAGCTTGTGTTTCTGAAACCAGGCGATCGAGCGCAGCAATTAGACTAGATAATGTCCAACTGTTTTGAGCTGCCAAAATGATACCGCCATGTTCGGGATAACGCTGAGCTAAAACCTGAAAATCGCGGATATTAAACGTAAAAATACACCGTCCCCGTGCTGTTGCTTCTAATAATTGATCCTCATCGCTAGCATCTAAAGGCATCCAGTCAGTCGGTGTCCGAGTGACATCGTGATTGCGAGATCAAAGCGCGACTTGCAAAGCTTTAATAGAGGTATCAGCATCCAGATGCAATAGCGGTTTAGACATTGGCAGCTTCGATAATTTGCTCGGTGGCAATAGAGGTGTCTATTTCCTGACGGTGAGCCTCATAAAAAGCGAGAACTTGATTCACTAGAGCTTCATTGAGATCGTATTCATTCGCAATTTCATTTAGAGATAAACCCCATTTATGGGTTGCGATGACTATTGTTTGCACCCGCAAGCGAGTACCGCGCAAAACGGGCGCGAGTTCGCCGCTAGCGCCGCGCACGTAGGTGATTTGAGGGAAAGCAGGGTCATCATGCCGCTGGTTGAGAGTAGCGACTTTTTCGGCTACAGCCCAGAGAATAAATCCATCGAGGGAAATGCCTTGGAGTGCCGCCAATTTTTCAGCTTCTTGTTGTAGCTGAACGGGTAAGTTTAAGGTGTGGGATGTCATTAATACAACTTCCGTTTTCTAAGAGAATTGCAGATGGGGCGGTAGTTGAGTTTAAGATTTTCTCAATTTTTCAAATTTTGGCAAAACTTTAGTTTTTATTTTAGCGCAATATCTCTGCGGGATGTTGCATGATTCTTAAGAATTCACACCTGCTGATAAAAAAGCCGATCGCCCTTTCTCTAAAATAACCAAAGGGCGATCGACTTTTCACCTCAATTAATCTCGACTTACTCACTCCGACAAAAGAAATGGAGGACACGGCAATGCCGTTTCCCTACCCCAAAATAATCGTAGCTTCCCTGGCTTCCAATTAATGACTGTGCCCGTGCCCGCCATGAGAATGCCCGTGTTCACCGTGAGAATGCCCGTGCCCGCCGTGAGAATGCCCGTGTTCCCCATGAGAATGAGCGTGTTCCCCGTGAGAATGGCTGTGCTCGCGGTGCGCCGCAGCCAAACTCGGATTAACAGCAACCGCAGTCTCACTCAACAACGCTTCAATTTGCGGATTTGCCCACTCGGCCGCCATTTTCAGGAACTCTGGATGGTCGTTAACGCAAGGCAATTTGCGGTAAGTAACTCCTTGACGCTGTTTCTGCAAAGACTCAATAATGTGGTCTACATCTAACAAAGTTTCGTGATTTTCTGTCGCAAATCCGATCGGCATAAACACGATCGCAGTTGCACCCAAATCGATCAAATTCTTCGCAGCCAACGTCGCATCCGGCTGCGTCCATTCAATCAGCGGCGTGTCGTGATTCAGCCAACCCACCGAAATCAAAGGATAGCGATACATCAAACGTTCCCGCACGCGATCGTACAAAGCTTGACTTTCCACAATTCCCGAAGTAAATCCCTTCGCCTTGTGCGGACAACCGTGATTCATCAGCACAATCCCAATCTGAGAAGGCAAATGCGCTACTGCTAAATCGTTCTTAATTTCCTCTTCAACTAAATGCGCCATCAAATCGATGTAAGCAGGTTCATCGTAAAAAGAAGGAATGTAGCGCTGTCCTTTTACCCAATGTTCTTTGCCATCAAAGGTTTGTGCTAAAGCTTTATTCACCTGTTCGACTGCAATCCCGCTGGTGAAAACAGAATCAACTACCAACAGCGGATAAATCAGAATTTTGTCAAATCCTTCTGCTTGAATTTGAGGGATTACTTGTTCCGGCAAAAACGGCGCGCAAAAGTTAAAAGCTTTGAACACTTTTACTTTATCGCCCCATTTCTCCTGTAAATTCTTTTCAATCCCGGCGCGCTGCTGTTCAAAAATAGCATTGTGCGGCGAAACAAATTGACCGTGTTGGTGGCTCCACTCGTGCAAGTCAAAGATTGCTAAAATCTTCGCCAGCGGCGGATAAATCCACAGCGGTACTGGCGCAAACTTTGCCGTAAGTAAATTTAAAGCTTGTTCGTTGTAGTTGGCAAAATCGTCGTAGCTTTCGACTTCGCCGTAACCCATGAGCAAGACAGCAACCCGATCGTTACTTGCGGGTGCCGCAGATGTTTTGATCTCGATTTTTTCTGGAGAAGCAACCACTTTGTATTCCTCAATTTGAATTATTTGGAGAGCCGCAGGAAGGATGAATCAGAATTGCGAAGAGAAACCCCGTTTCTAGACTCCCCGGAGATCCCCCTAAATCCCCCTTCTTAAGGGGGACTTTGAGACTCTTTCTCCCCCCTTAATAAGGGGGGCTGGGGGGGATCGGAATCTGATAGGAAAGGCAAGAAAATACGCCGCAGGGTCTGGGACAAAGGGCATTAAGTTTTATGTTTTCTTAAGACTTCCTCACCTTGCCTCCGGTTTCGGTGTCTCGGAGCGTTCCCAGCGTTTATTTTGGGGGGATATCCTTCAAACACGACTCTGTTATTAGTTTAACATCCTATCCCCCTGCATAGCATATAATTAATTATGGTGTACAATAAAGTAAAGTTATGTTAAGCTCATAATTAATTTTCTTGACGAACTATGAGACTGGTAATTTGCCCCGGAGTTCACGAACCAAAGCTAACCGACTGTTTCCTAGCGGGACTTTCGGGGCTTTGGGGACTGGCTGCCGATCGGCAAAACTCGCAAATACTCGATCGCGTCAAGATTTTTCCCGCTCATAAACATCCGCCTTTTTCAGCTATTGACATATTCCACTTTTTGTGTTGCCAAGAGTTAGCAGGAGAAAGTCTAGTATTTGTGAGCTTTTCGGCAGGAGTAGCGGGGGCGATCGGGGCGGCTTGGATGTGGCAGCAAATCGGCGGCCAAGTCGGGGCATTTTTTGCCTTAGACGGTTGGGGAGTACCTCTGGGGGGCAATTTTCCCATCCACCGACTCAGCCACGATCGCTTTACGCACTGGAGTTCGGCAATTCTCGGTGGCGGTGGAGAGAGCTTTTATGCAGATCCCGCGATCGAACATTTGGATTTATGGCGAGATCCGCAAACGGCAAAAGGCTGGCAAGTCAGCAAAACCGCCGCCGGCATTGAGACTGTCGCACCCACAACCGCAGCAAAATTTTTAGTCCACCTATTGAAACAATACGGAGTCCAATCAGTTGTTTAATTTTGATTTAGTATCATCGGCGATCGCACCTATTGCCACCATCGCCCGCCTCGACAATTCTGTCACTTCAGGCAAAACAAACAGCATCAAACAGTGGTTAGTATTTAGCGCCTCAGCATTTTTAGTCTCAATTCCAGTCTTCGTGCAAGCACCATTAGTGCGTTTATATCCCACCATCAGTTTGCTGTCAACAATCGCCTGGATAGCACTTAGTTTAATTCTAATTTTCCGCCCCAAAACCCAACTTTGGGGAGACTTATTATTAGGATTTGCCGGATGTTGGCTGGCAGGTTCTATCTATTGGGGCTGGTTTAGATGGGAACCAATTTTACATCTACCTGTAGAATCAATTGGCTTGCCTTTTGCTATTTGGTGCTTGGGTAAATCTTGGGGAAAAGTTGGCGGATATTTTTATTTGGGTTCGCTATTTGGGACTGCTATTACCGATTTATATTTTTACTTAACTGGGTTGATGCCCTACTGGCGGCAAGTGATGCACGCGGAACCGGAATTAGCGATGCCGATTTTTCAAAGTGCGATCGGTCAAATCGAAACTCCTTGGGGCATAGGCTGGGCTTTAGTTTTAATCGCTGTGTTGCTAACAGTCGGTTTGCTGAGTTTGCGCGGCACGGAACTGCACTGGCGCGCGTTTAGCGGAGCCGTTTTGAGCACTCTTTTAGTAGACGGCTTATTTTGGCTAGCTGCCTCCGCAGCTTAAGATTTCTGCTTGGTTTCTATGTTGGTGATTTTTTACCGCAGATGTAGGCAGATTGACGCAGGTTAACGTAGATTTTTTGATTGATGTAGTTTTTATTCTGTAGGTTGGGTTGAGGAACGAAACCCAACATCCAATTAATGAGTGTTGGGTTTTGTTTCTCAACCCAACCTACTACTTTGCCTACGTCCGGTTGCATCGGAATGATTAAACCGCAGAGGACACAGAGGACGCAGAGTCAGAGAAGAGAGAGATGAATAATTCGGATGTCAACGGATTTGATATAAGTCCTACTTGATATAAGTCACTGAATAATTAGGATTAGTAGGATTCCCCATTAACCGCTGATTCCTACAGTCCACAAGCAAATCTAACTTCTCCAAAACCACCTGACCAATCAACACCTCATCACCTGTCACCAGAGCATCCTCGGTAGTCCTACGCCCCTCAATTTCAATTAATATAGCCTCCGTTACTCCTACGGTTTCCTGACGACCATCAGCATACTTAACAAGCTGCTGTCCTATAATTCGTAAACCTAGCTGCTGTACCATCTCTGCTGAAATTACTAGATAAACCGATCCTGTATCTACTAGAGTTTCTGTTTCACACTCACGCAACAGCCGAGGCGCGAGCAACCCCCGACTAATTAGAGCTTCATCTATGGCATTGGTCAGCTTTACCTGAGTCTTAACTGCCCCCATGTTCTTAATTCCATCCAATTCTAATTTATTTAATTCTTTCATATTAAATTTGCTTTTAATCTTTTGCTGCTTACATTATACGAGTTCTGCTAACTGAGACGCGATCACCCCTCATTCCTATATGATTTAAAATTATCACTCAAAACTCAAAACTACTTAACCATGTCTTTCATTTCAATTCGCGGTGTAGAACATTATTACGAGTGGATAACAGCAGACGCAAGTGCCCAACCCAGCGGCAAACCAGTGATGGTATTTCTGCACGGCTGGGCGGGATCGGCGCGCTACTGGGAAAGCACGGCACGGGCTATTGCTGATGATTTTGATTGTTTGCTCTACGATATGAGAGGTTTTGGTCGATCGCCCTTGCCAAAAGAGCCTCCTGAGTCAAGCTACGAACTCGAAACCTACGCCCGCGACTTAGCTGAATTATTAGAATCTCTGAATTTAAGCCGCGTCTTTCTCAATGCTCACTCCACAGGTGCATCCATTGCTACTTTATTTCTCAACCTTTACCCCGAAAAAGTAGAAAAAGCAATTCTCACTTGCAGCGGGATTTTTGAATACGATGAGAAATCCTTTACAACCTTTCACAAATTCGGCGGCTATGTGGTAAAATTTAGGCCATCTTGGTTGGCATCGATCCCGTTTGCCGATCGGCTATTTATGGCCCGGTTTTTGCGCCGTTCCCTGCCCACGGAGGTCAGTCTGGCGTTTCTCAAGGATTTTTTAATGGCAGACGAGCAAGCTGCTATAGGTACAATGGTGACGGCCGTCAGCAAAAGAGCAGCCGAGGAAATGCCCCAAGAATTTGCGCGGCTGAGTGTTCCCACACTGCTTGTAGCCGGAGAATTCGATCGAATTATCCCCGCCATCATGGGAGAGCAAGCGGCCTCCCTCAGCAAAAAAGTAGAATTTGTTATAATTCCCAATACGGCTCACTTTCCGATGCTGGAGGATGCCGCAACATACTTGCAGCGAATTCGAGACTTTTTGCCAGCGGCGGCTTAGCTGAGTTATTGTTCATTCAATGTACGATCGGAGAAGCAAGCTTTGAGAACAGCTTTTGCTCCGATCTTAATTTTTAATTCCTAATTTCTTAAAGCGAAAGGTGGTACAATGAACGACCTCGACCAATACTATAAAGTGCTGGGACTGTTGCCGGGAGCTTCCCGAGAAGAAATTAGCCAAGCTTACAAGGATTTAGCGTTCATTTGGCACCCCGATCGCATCCCCAAAGACAATCCCAGACTACTAGAGAAAGCTGAAGAAAAGATTAAGGAAATTAATCAAGCCCGCGAACAATTGCGATCGATTCAACCAAGAGGTCAGAATCAGAACGCTCAGCACAAACATACCCAGCACAAACACACCCAGCAACAAAATACCCAGCACAAACAAACCCAGCAACAAAACACTCAGTACAGAAACGCCCAGCAACAAAATACCCAGCAACAAAACACCCAGCAACAAAATACTCAGTACAGAAACACCCAGCAACAAAATACCCAGCAACAAAATACTCAGTACAGAAACGCCCAGCAACAAAATACCCAGCAACAAAATACCCAGCAACAAAATACCCAGCAACAAAATACTCAGCAACAAAATACTCAGTACAGAAATACTCAGTACCAAAACACTCAGCCACAAAACACTCAGCCACAAAACACTCAGTACCAAAACACTCAGCCACAAAACACTCAGTACCAAAACACTCAGCCACAAAACACTCAGTACCAAAACACTCAGTACCAAAACACTCAGTATCCAAACACTCAGTACCCAAACACTCAGTACCCAAACACTCAGTATCCAAACACCCAGCACCAAAACACTCAGCCACCGCCGGCCAACCCAAAAGAACCCCGCTACTCTTCTGAACCCTCTTCAGGAAAATATGCTGGAAATTATGGGGGAAACTATGCGGGAAATCCTTCAGGGCCCTATTCAGAGGCGTCCCGCTACCCATCGCAACAACCACCGCCATCTCCGTCTTACCGCCAAGCGCCACAAAGTCCCGATTTAAGCGGTTCCAACTTCAAAGGAGCTTCCTTAAAAGAAAAGGATTTTTCAGGGAGAAACTTGAGCAATGCAAACCTGAGTGAAGCCGACTTAAGCGATACATTTCTGCACAACATCAACCTCACAGGCGCGAATTTGCAAAAAGCAAACTTGTTCAGGGCAAACCTGTTAGGAGCTTGTTTGATCAATGCCAACTTGAGAGAAACCAACTTAATCGGAGCCGATTTGAGCGGTGCAGACTTGAGCGGTGCGGACTTAACAGGAGCGAAAATAGGTTACGGCGATCGAGTTATGGTAAAACTCACGGGAGCTAGATTATCGGGAACCATTTTGCCCGACGGTACCGTTCATAGCTAAAGGATTTAGTTTTTAGTCAGTTGTTGTAGGCCCGGGTTTTACCGGAAATATTTGCTGCAACCCCAAATACAAAAAAATCCGCCCTTCGCGAATTTTGGATCTAAACTTATATTCTGTCCGCTATAACAACCGCCATAAAATTGGTTCGTAGTGAGGACGTTCGCCGTCAGAATTTTATGAGGACTTGCATTCCTCGCTACGCAACCATATCGGTTAAATGACCTGACAGGGAGCATCCCAATTTGGTAAAAAGCGTTTTTTAGGAGTGCGAGCGTCCCGCTCGCTTGCGTATCTCTAGCGAGCGGGACGCTCGCACTCCTGTGAAAGCAAAAACGGGATACTCCCACCTGACATGATATTATGCGATCGCAACGATCGCCCAAACCGAGTTTTTTTAACTGCTTCAAGGACTGCAACAAAGTATTTTGGTTCATCAAACCCCGTCTCTGCCTCCAAGACTGTTAATCTACTTTTATTTTTATTAATTACTTCCGACGATCGCGCAACTTTCGTCCAGCAGCCAGCATAGCGCCTCCCACCATCAAACCCCCCACAGTCATCGGTTCTGGAACTGCCTCCGGTTTTGCCGTCCCCACAGAACCGCCTTTAATAAATACAGCAGAATCTAGATTACCGTCGCCTACATCTTTAATGCGGATGCTGAGAACATTCATCTGATTTTGCTTGAGCAAACCCTCAAAACCTAAAGCTTTAGTAAAACCGTCCAGCTTAATGATGTTAGCAGCAATACCTGTCAAACTTGAGTTGTCAATATAGTCTGCGTGATCTGTAGAGCGATTATTTGGATCTGGAACCAGATTATTAATCGTAAATGTTTTCCCGTCGCTCAACTTTGCCAAATTAGTGCCGTTCAACAGGAGTTCAAAATTGTCATTAAATTCAGAACCGCCGAACTCAGGAAACTCCTCAGAAGCAAATACATATTCAAAGAACAACTTTTCGACCGTGCTATTAGCAAAAAAGCTGAGGTTGAGCTGAGTCAAATCGCCCTGTTCACCCCTAGGCCCAAAGTCCGTGTTTAAATCGCTGCCGTTGGTCATTAGATTATCTTTCCCATTCTTACCCGGTATATCCGTGACTTTACCGGTGCTGAGAACAACACCTGATGTCAAACCGAAGGGGTCATTAGTGAAAGTACCAAAAGCAGCCTCATTCCCTGTAATTGAAACAGAAAAATCACTCAATCCCCTTGTATTAGTTCCTAACAAATTATTTTTCAAAATCTCAATGTTATTAGTTGCCCCTACCGAAAATGCCATTGCTGGCGCTGCCAACCAGCTCAGGACACCAGTCAATGTAGCAGTTAAGGCAGCAATTTGGTGAGAATTTATCATAATTTTTTTGTTAAAAATACTAAAGCTGATTCAATCTACAACTTCATTTTCACACTATATAACTATCAATGTCTAGTGCCTTTACAATGACTTTACATCTACGTATATTTACGGTTTTTCTAGTTATTCTTTTTTGTAGTTCTTGGCAGTTAGTCAGTCAATAAACCTCGCCACAAAAACATGGATGGCAAAATACGCCTGCACAGACTAATAATTTCAGGAATTACGCACTGGATGCTAAAAGAAAATGGGTTTTTATATCGTTTGCGATCGCGCACTCGGGCGGGATTTTGGTGAAAAACCCGCTTTCTGCGTAAGTCCGCAATTTATCTCAAGTCGGGTCGATCGACCATTCCAGTAGAGGGCGGGGCGGGTTTACTCAAGTGCTGGTGAAGAAGTCAAGATGATGACAACCCGCCCCTAGAACAATTACGGTTCACAGATGACTAAAACCCTCTTGCTTCTCCTTCGCCGCGCCGATCCGCAGCCCCTTCCAACCAACCGTCAGCAGTCAGGACGATCGCATTGGCATTGCCCCAGCCGTCACGTTCGACAATCAGGTGTCCCCGCCGCCGCAACTCCGAAAGCGTCGCAGCCTCAAAACCTCCCCGTTCCACCATCAGGCGATCGGGCTGCCACTGGTGGTGAATTCTAGGTGCAGACACAGCCTCGCCGACATTCATGTCGTAAACCAATACGTTCAGCACAATTTGCAGCACCGTGGTAATAATCGTGCTGCCTCCGGGAGCCCCAGCAGCCAGACGGAATTTGCCATTTTCGGTCACGATAATCGGTGTCATGCTGGATAAAGGAGTTTTCCCAGGGGCGATCGAATTTGCCTCCCCGCTCACCAAACCAGACGACAAATTCGGCACTCCCGGCGCTGCAGCAAAATCGTCCATCTCGTTGTTGAGCAAAATTCCCGTACCGGCAGCCACAGCCGCAGCCCCAAAACCGCCATTCACCGTAAACGTCAAACTCACAACATTGCGCTCTTTGTCAACTACCGTCAGGTGGGTAGTTTCGGGAGACTCCCACAGCAGACGGTTCAAAGTTTCAGCGTCAACAGCCTTTACCTCGCTAGAGGGTCTGGCTTTTGACATTTGGATTTGCGATCGTCTCAATTTGGCATAATTGCTGCTAGTCAGAGCTTTGACCGGTACACTCACAAAATCCGGGTCGCCCAAATACTCAGCCCGGTCAGCATAAGCAATCCTCATGCTCTCCGCCAGTAAATGTAGGGTATCTGGACTTTGCCTTCCCAAACTCTTGAGATCCGTATCTCCCAGAATATTTAAGATTTGCAACAAATGAACGCCGCCGGAAGAAGGAGGCGACATCGCGCAAATTTCGTAAGTGCGAAAGTTGCCGCAAACCGGATTCCGCCAAATCGGCGTATAGTTTTTCAGGTCTTCGAGAGTGATAATGCCGCCGTTTTTAGCCATGTCGGCGGCGATCGCCCGCGCAATGTCCCCGGTATAAAAACTTTGCGGATTTTTAGCAATTTGCCGCATTGTCCGCGCCAAATCCCGCTGCACCAAAAGCTCCCCCGGCTGGTATAAAATGCCACCGCGAGTAAAAACCTCCCGCGCAGCCCGGTTTTTTTCGATCGCATCCTGTCGTCCCTGGGTAGCCTTAGTAAACCGCGAACTTACCGGAAAACCTTTTTCAGCCAGGGCGATCGCCGGCGCCACCACCGCCGCCCAAGGTAACTTACCGTACTCGCGGTGCACCGTGTAAAGTCCAGCAACAGTGCCCGGAATACCCGCCGCCAAATGCCCGTCCCGACTTGCCCTTGGGCGCACCTTACCTTGCTTGTCGAGGTACATATCCCGGGCCGCCCGTTTCGGAGCTCGTTCCCGGAAATCCAGCGCTTGCACAGTCCCCGTTTCCGCCCGCCGCAGCAGCAAAAAACCCCCGCCGCCGATACCCGCCGAAAAAGGCTCCACCACCGAAATCGCCAAAGCCGTAGCAGCCGCCGCATCCACTGCATTGCCTCCCTGTTGCAGCAGCGCCAGCCCCGCAGCGCTCGCCAGAGGGTGAGCCGAAACTGCCATGCCCTGTTTGCTGCGGGGCTGCTGCTGCAAGTTTGGTTGTTGCTGTAGCTGCTGCTGGCAGCCGCCGAACACCAAGACTGTTAGGCAACAAGTATAAATTTTCACTTTGCTCAAGAAGTTTGGTAACATTTTTTACGGGTGATTCGTGGATTTTTTACAGTATAATTTTACGAGCATCTTTTATGAGACCTACGTTTATTAACTCGACCGCAGATAAATTACCTGTTATGGCAGAGGATTTGACGCTTCGAGGCGATCGCGGTGAAAGAAAAAAAGAGAAATGAGGGACAGCTTATGGCAACTTAACCATTACACAAGTTTGAAAAAGCATCTTTATTTACAAAACACTCATCTCAACCAAGCTGATAAACGCCTAAAAATTCAGTAGATGAAACATCAAAAACAATTAAATCAAAAGTTTAGCTAATTAATAGTGAAATGAAACAAATAACAGACCTAGCAAAGCAGTTTTTGGGTAGTTATGCGACGGTTGAATCAATCAATAAAATAGGACTTACGCACTCTTGATATCAAGTTTGGTTGATAATTATAATTAGGTTGGTAGTGAGTAACGAGATTACGAGAGGGAGCATCCCAATTTGGTAAAAAGCCGTTTTTTAGGAGTGCGAGCGTCTCGCTCGCGATCTAGCCGCGATCTAGCCGCGATCTAGCCGCGATCTAGCCGTTCGCTATGGACGACGTGAGCGCGCTATATCATCGAAATATATTATTCTGATGCAACCTTCCACGATCTGAAAGCAAAAATGGGATGCTCCCTTACGAGATACCTCTCTAGCCAGCCCAGATCGAAGGAAAAACAATTTTATTGTCAGCGGTTAACCGGACTCTATCTGAGTCATAAAATCGGTTTATTAGTATCGGTTTATTAGTAGAGTAGATATGTAGTTGTCAAACCAACAATTTTGGGTGATGCCTGGTTTCTCTGCGTAAGTCCGATTAAACTGAGATGTTGCACCATTCTTAATAAGCTTTTTATGAACAGGCTTTCCGGCCCGCCCGTAAAAGGCTTATTGAAAATCCTGCAATATCTCACATTAAAGCAAAAATATCCGATCGACTTTAGGAAAACTTCAATCCTCCGACAAAACCCTCAATCCCTCGCAGCCGACGCCTGTGTGTCCGAAAAATTGCCCGCCAAATAGTCTGCACTCCGTCTCCTAACTCGTGTCCCCCCCTTATGGTAGATAACACTGAGGTCGGTAAGCCTGTTATATTGGCAGTATGTAGGCAAGTTTCGGGAATACTGGTACTTACACGTAAAGGAGTCAGAGTGTCTCCTTCCAGACTCTACTTCGGCGAACAACTACCAAACCACACCTAATGCAAGTTATGAACAGCAAAAAAGTCAGTGTAATCATTCCTGCATTCAATGCTGCCGACACTCTGGCCGAGACAGTTGCCTCCGTACTCAATGGTACACACAAGCATCTAGAAATTTTAATTGTTGATGACTTCTCTACTGACGCTACAGACAAAGTTGCCGCTAAACTGGCAGAACAAGATTCGAGAATTCAATACTTCCGGAATCCCCAAAATTACGGGGTTTCTAAGTCTAGAAATTTAATGATGTATCGCGCCACAGGCGAATATGTAGCATTTCTCGACAGCGACGATACCTGGGAACCCAACAAGCTAGAACTTTGTCTGAAGATGCTCGCAGACAATCCAGAAGTCAAAGCTGTAGCTCACGCTTTGCGGTATTTAGATAAGCGCGGCAACAAGTTGAGTTATGTTCCCACTTATCCTACAACTAAAGCAGAAATGCAGGCAATTAAGGAGACAGGCGAAAGTCCTTGGGTTTTCCCGTCTTCTGTTGTAGTCGATCGCTCCATTCTTCTCAAAGAAGGCGGGTTTGCAGAAGATTGGGAGGTAGGAGAAGATACAGAATTATTTACCAAACTTGCTCAAAAGTACGGCTTGCTAGCGACGACAGAACCTTTGGGAAATTATCGAATTAGAGGGAACTCTCTCACAGATAAGCACTGGCTGAAAAAGCGCATAGCTTCTGATTGTGTCAAGGAGAACCAACTGCGGCGCTTGCGGGGAGAAAAAGAGTTATCGCTCAACGAGTACGAACAGGTATGCTTTAAGAATTTGCCACTTTTGAAGAAGATTAACAAATTCCGAGAAGTTTTGGCACTCCACTACATGAGAAAGCTGGGACAAAGTTGGTTAAATCGGGAGGTTTTGCCGACTCTTGTTTACGGCATCGCTACCACTGTGCTAAACCCTCAAGCTACTTTGAACAAGTGGAAATGGATGAAGGCTCACAATAAGTTGAGTCATCAAACGGCAGAAGGCATCAGTCATTCGGCAGAATTAAACCCCCCGCGATCGTCTGAAATCGGGGGGCTTTCCTAAAGGAACTCATATTTGTATGCAGGTTTTAGTCAAGAAATTAGGTGATGCCAATCAAGCCGAATCGAAGCCGATCGCGCCTTGGCTCGTTTATACACGCTCTTGGGCTTTTGAGGCGTATTGCACTACAAAACACGTTTGATTGCAGCCGTGCGGTGGGAGACAATATAAAAATTTTTGAAAGTCGCGATCGGATGCCAGCTTTGATTTATGCGGCCACTAGCTTCAACCCTATACAGGGCAGAAATAGCACCCAGGCCCCGCCGTGCTATTTGCTGCCAAAACAGTTACACTAAATCATGTATAAGTAAAGAGCAAAGTTTTTTGAATTAAAAATGGGTAGCAAACCCCTTTTTGAGGCAGAAAATAAAAGCAAAAATTTATAAAATATTTTGCCTTCTAGCTTCAAAGGACGATCGTCTTTTTACTTTCAACTTGATAGAATTTATGGACTGGCAAGAAATTTCTGGCAACTGGGTATTAATTCCTTCTAAACCGATCGCGATCGTACATTTTCTCGGCGGTGCATTTGTGGCGACAGCACCGCAACTCACCTATCGCTGGCTGTTAGAGGCTTTGGGGAATCAAGGATATCTTGTCGTAGCAACGCCGTTTGTCAATACTTTGGATCATATTGCGATCGCCCGCGATGTCCTCAACAAATTTGAAAATGCCCTCGATCGGCTGCGCGCCACTAAATTGCTGCGCTCTTCCTATCTCCCCGTTTACGGCATGGGGCACAGCATGGGATGCAAACTGCACTTGCTGATCGGTTCTGTATTTGACATAGAAAGGGCAGGCAATATTCTGATTTCTTTCAACAATTATGCGGCATCCGAAGCCATCCCGATCGTCGAGCAAATTTCCCCCGTCTTTAAAGTAGAGTTTACCCCTTCCCCGCAAGATACCAATCGCCTCGTCCAAGATAGCTATCAAATCCGGCGCAATCTTTTAGTCAAATTTAACGGCGACAATATCGACCAAACCCTGCTGTTGACTGGTCTGCTAAAACAGAGATTTCCAGACATGATTACAGTTCAGACTCTAGCCGGCAACCATCAAACGCCTTTGGGTCAAGATGTTAGCTGGCCTGTGGGTCAAATTTTTACTCCCTTCGACGCGATCGGTCAATGGGTCAAACAAGAAGTGTATCGGGAATTAAATCAATTAAAACAGACCATTTTGCTGTGGCTGAACCCTCTGTCGCGCGTTTAAAAGCTTCTGGAGCCCATTAACCAGAAACTTCCTCCGGCAGTTGCAAAATATCAGCTTCATCGTTCGGCATTGAGACAGGAGTATAATTTTTGACGATCGACAAACAGTTCCGTCCATCAGCCGTTCTCGTATAACTGAGACTGTCTGCGATGTCTTTCATCAACTTGAGACCCCGCCCGCCTGAAGCTTCAGGATCGATTTTTTCCGACATATCTTTAATTTTTTGCTCTAAATCAAACGCAGCGCCCGAATCCCAAATTTTAATCTCTACAGATTCAGTGCACACCGCCACCTCAATGTCAACCGGCAAATCCGGCCGTTTGCCCTCGTGGGCGTGACGCACCGCATTTGTAAAGCCCTCAGCCAAGGCCAACTGACAGCGTATCCACACACTTGTGGGAATTCGCGGCTCGTACAATTGTGCAAACCACGACAGAACTTTGTCTAAAGCACTCAGACCAGTATTGACTTGAAAATCTGCTTTCTTTAGGACTTCCAACTTTTCGGAACCTTTTAATTCAATCACGCTCTGCCACTGAAATTATAGTTCCATAAAATAGAGGCAAATACTGTACTGCCTGTACTTTACGTTTTTAACTTTTTTGCCAAAATGCGGGCAACTGCTAGCGCCAACATCACCCATCACAGTCATTCACCGGCCGCGTCATTTTCCACGTTCTCGATCGGCTGCAGGCAATGTAAAAACCGGCAAAATTGAATGAGAGTTTGATAATACTAGCTTTTGCTGCTAGGAAAGTAAACTTGACACTCCCATCCGTAAAAGGGGATGAGATTCACAACCAGGTTTTGCTCTTAATATCTCTATCACTATGGTTCTTTGCCGGGGTGCTTTTGCCAAAAATGGCGGTCTGCTATCCTTGCCTTTGAGCCAGCTCAGAGGAGCGTCCACTTTCCCCCAGTCAGGGGGTAGGTTTTCATGTCTTGTACTGACAATATCGATGATGGCACATCAATATTAATTTCACAGCGACTTGCCTTCGCAGCGCCTATCTTACCCCAGAAAGGGACGGGCTGGCGGCGCGGTTAAGAATTGTTAAATCCACTTATTAGCTATTTAGGATACCAGAAGTCTCGCCCCGATGTCAATTCGCCCCTGCAGCCAAAAAAAGTCCATAAAACTTTATATTGTGACGATAAACTAAATAAAGTTTGATACAGTTATGCTATACTGTCTTTACGATATCTATATAAAAAGCTTATATACAGCAGATTCAACGTCGATCGAGTACGTCGATCGAGTACATTTATAAAATACATTGTGAAGTACATTATGAAGTACGTCCAAAATGTGCGATCCCCGTAGGGACGCGAAAGCCTTTGCCCCTAAGCTACACTTCATAAACCTGGAATACGCTGTAAATATTTACCATCGTAGCAAAAACATCAAAAAATCCTAGAAATTTCCTAGAAAAGTCAAACCCTTACCGAACGTTGAAAACTTATGTCTTACGGCAAAAAACAGACAGAGCGTTGCCTTGTAACGGTATATGCCGATAAAGGCTCTCTGGCCTTTCGATTTAGTGGAAAATTCAATTCTTTGTTTAAGGTATTGGACGGCATCGAGCCTTCTAAGCAAAAAACAATGGGTCTGGGTTTACCCGACACCAGTGCAAACCGTGACCGCGCTATGGCTGCCGCCCGCGAGATAGAAGCCGACTTGCTGCACCGCGATTGGCAGTCACGGTTTGACCCCACTTTTGAGCAATATAACTTGAAAGCTAAGTATGCAGCGCTGAAACTAGCTGCACCGCCTGTGGCTATCCCAGAGATGACAGTAGGTCAAATGTGGGAGGATTATCTGATTTGGAAAGAGCAGCAGCTAGAGCAAACTACTTTTAGGTCAAAGTTTCAGACTAAATACACTAACGCTCTAAAAGGTTTGGTTTGGAATCGCAAAAACCAGCAGTACAGTCAGAGCGAATTTGGGATTTGGGATTTGGGCATCAACAGTGACACGGTTGAATCGGCGCTAAAAATTAAATTAGCTCAAGAAGCTAAATTTGATTTGTTTTGTGCATTAAATGAAGCGTTTATTAATGCACAGTCTATAGGTAAAATAAAGCTTGGTTATAACCCATTTTTTGCCGTACTTTCTCGCGCTGAAAATAACAAAATCGCTCAGTACAAAAATGTCACCGTGGCAGATGGCGAGACACTAAAGTGGCATGAAGTACAGGATGCAGAAACTAACGCCCAAGAGCGTGACTGTCGTGCTTTTACCAAGGAAGAGCGGGATATTATCATCGCTGCGTTCTATGAAGCTAAACGCATTGCTGCGCGTCAAATTGCACCATTGGTAGAATTCTGCTTTCTAACCGGTTGCCGTCCTTCAGAAGCTTTTGCTTTAACTTGGGCGAATATAAAGTTTGAGAAAGGTGTGGTAGTGTTCAACAAATCACATAATGGGGAAAAAAAAATCACAAAAAACACAAAAAACAGCACAATTCGATGGTTTGAAATTTACCCAAAATTACAAACTTTACTGCTGAGGATAAAACCTGATGAGGCCCGCGAACATGACTTAGTGTTTAAGCAAGGTAATGGCGCGCCATACCATACAGGGGCTATAAGTTCTTATTGGTATGGTAAATTTAGCGCAGAGGACGCAGAGGAGAAATACAGCTATCCTGGCATTGTTAAGCAATTGGCCGATGATGGATTAATCTCATGCTATCTCTCCCCTTATCATACCCGTCACACATTCATTACCTTACAAGCTCGCAATGGCGCTAATCTGCTAATGCTAGCCGCCATCTGCGGAAATAGTGTTGATGTGATACAGCGGTCTTATTTGGAGGTTGACAAGTCAGCTAAACCCCTCGACATTTAACCATACCCGCCCTTACCTACTTACCGCAACCAGGCGGTTTTTTTTTTGCCTTGTAACCGGACTTAAGAACTATTTATGCGATCGCACTTTTCGGCTTGGCTGTCCCGGATGCTTGGTGTAAAAAGTAGCTATCGATATAATCCACCTAGTTTTTGAAGGCTAAAAACCTTGATGAAGCTAGATTATCACCTTCCTTTACCACCACAATTACGGGTTTAAAGCTGTAACGTGATTCTTGGACAAAGTTACCCATTGATGGAATTGTTGGGTAACTAAGAAAGCAAGTCTCTCGATAACGTCACTAAGACTGCTTGCGGTAAGCTGAACTCGTTTTTCCTCTAGCCACTTAGTAGCAGTCTCGGTCAGGCTTAGGTTGACCTTAAACTTAGGCTCGCTGTCAATCTTTTTTCTAGGCATTTTGTTGTTCCGCATTAATTCCGCATACAATAAGAGTAAGGCAGAAATGAGGTAAAAGTAAATGCTACTCAGTTTCAAAACGGAATTAAAACCTAATAACAAACAGGTGACTAAATTTCGACAGCATTGCGGAGTAGCCAGACACGCTTACAACTGGGCAAATTCAATCATCCTTGAAACATTGACACTCAGGGAGACGGATAAAACTATTAAGATCCCTTCTGCAATCGATCTGCACAAGCGCTTAGTAGCGTTCGTCAAACCTCTGTATCCCTGGTATTACGAATCTTCCAAGGCAAGCCCACAGCAGGCTCTGACTGAATTGAGAACAGCTTGGGACAGATGCTTCAAAAAGGTATCTAAACAGCCGAGATTCAAAAAGAAAGGTGTATCGGGGGACTCCTTCTACCTAGAACAAGGAACCAAAGCAAAGCCAGGAATCAATAACGACGGCAAGCGTGTCAAGTTACCTAAGATTGGCTGGGTTAGGCTGCACGAATCGTTACCAATTACGGCAGTTCACAACTGCGTAATCAGTCGAAAAGCTGACAGATGGTTCATTGCTTTTAAATGCGAAATTGAGCAGCCCGCAGCTCTACCTGACCGTCCTACCGTCGGAGTTGATATCGGCATCAAGCAGCTAGCTGTTTGTTCTAACGGCTCCGTCTTTGCCAACCCTAAAGCCTATCGTCGGATGAACCGTAAAATGAAACGCCTGCAACGGCTTGTCTGTGCGCGAGTCAAAGGGTCTAACAACCGCAAAAAAGCAATCGCTAAACTAGCCAAGCTGCACCTAAAAGTGTCAAACATCCGAAAAGATGCTATTCACAAGCTAACAACTTACCTCGCCAAAAACCACAGCGAGGTGAAGATTGAAGATTTGAATGTTAAGGCATTTTTGAATAACCACAAGTTAGCTGGTGCAATCGCCGACTGCGGCCTGTACGAATTCAAGCGTCAACTTGAATATAAAACCAAAAAGTTCAACTCAAAATTGACGCTCGTAGATCGATTCTTTCCTAGCAGTCAAATCTGTTCAAATTGTTGTCATCATCGGCATAAAATGCCATTAAGAGTCCGCGCCTTTGAATGTCCCAGTTGTGGAAATATTCAAGACCGTGACTTGAATGCCTCGAAAAATATAGAACGTTGGTTTGAAGGAATATTTATTCCAGAACGTTCAGAATTGGCGGTGAGTTCCACCGTGTCAGCCTGCAGAGTAGACAAACCCGACAGCAGTCATGTTGTCGCTACTGTGAAACAGGAAGTTAACACCACAAGCACTCATGTCCAGCTATGTCGAGATTTGGGTAGCTATGGGTAAGTTTTTCAGAACGGAGAATCCTCCTTCTTTCGGTGTGTGATTATCATGCTCTGCAGACCAAATATCAGGTATATTGTCTTATTGACAAAAATCACTCTGCCTTAACTTGTCACCAATGGGCTTTTCGCCCAAATAGATGCGAGAAATCCAGCCGCCGGCGGAATGACCCAAAGCATCCAGGATACCCGCCACGTGATTCATCCGTCCAGAAATAAAAAACCTGTATCCGATAAAGGAGCCCCCGACTCGATCCGTGGGGTCAATGCTTCAATTCTAAAATCTAAAATCTAAAATCTAAAATCTAAAATCGATTGACCGACGAGATCGATCTGGGGAACGCCGTATTGCTGTAACATTTGTTTGACCGTCCGATCGAGCTGTCGCAAAATTGGCACCATCGACCGCCCGCCAAAAGTCGGCAACCAATCTCCCTTGACCAGAGGCACTGTTACTGTTGGGAAACCTCGATCGACCAGAGACTTTTCTAATTCCCGACAGTCGGAAGCAGCAGCAAAATATCCTGGTAAAATCACGGTTGGTAATGGCATTGTCAATTTTAGATTTTAGATTTTAGATTTTAGATTTTGCGGCCGGGGTGCTACGATCTGTTTTTCAAGTTCAAAGACGCTTGCCGAAGCATCCTTTGGATTGCTAACATCTGCCGCTCGTTAAACCTTTTGCTTAGGGAATATCTACTTCTATGGCTCGCGAGCCGATTCAAACATGGTATTTTACCCTAGTTGTCGTTCACTTAGAAGACCGTTTTCTACTGGTACAAGAGCGCAAGTACGAGCAGCAGTGGTATCTCCCTGCAGGGCGAGTGGAAAAAGGGGAGACTTTGCTCGAAGCTGCTATGCGTAATACCATCGAGGAAGCGGGCATTTCCGTCATCGTTGAGGGAATTCTCAGGGTAGAGCATACAGTGATGCCTAGGGGCAACGTGCGCCTCCGAGTCATTTTTGTGGCTCGTCCAGAAGATAAGACGCCGCCCAAGAGCAAGCCGGATGAGCATACTTTGTGTGCTGGCTGGTATTCTCTCAAGGAATTAGACCAGTTGTCTCTACGGGGAGAGGAAGTTCGGGAAATGTTTCAATATATGGCAAGTGGCGCTCCTATTTATCCCATCGACTTGCTCACCATTGAGGGAGCTCCTTTTAAAAATTACCGCTATCGCTGGTGAATCCATCGATTTTGGATTTTGGATTTTGGATTGAATAATTACTTCCACGGATGAATCCGGTTGTGTAACCGAATTGGAAACGCCGATCGATCCGTTCGATCGATCGTGTTTAATGAATTAGTGGCGCTCCAGAACCCGAAAAAAGACGGTATAGCAGCGGCGCAGTCTGTTTTTTGCTCGCCCCAGTCCAGCCCGCCTGATGCCCCAAACACCATTCTCAACAATAACTGAGACACCGCGTATAGGATTCGGCCAAAGGCATTAGGCAAGAAAAACAATGGTTTCAGCAATTAACAACGTCCTCACCCTATTGGCGGTTGCTATAACAGCGTTGAACCAGCCAAAAAACCGGGTTTCTACGCTTGAGTGCTTGATGTGAGGGTCGCGAAATCTCAATAAAAGTCGATCGGGCAATTTCGATACCGACCGTGCTAAAATTATACCTTTGAATTCCCAACCTCTCCTCATTATCAAAACGAATTCACACTCAATCACAACCACAACAATATAAATTACCAATCCCCCAATCACTCAATTCCCCAATTCCCCAATCCCCCAATCTAAAATCTAAAATCTAACCATCTCCCAATCCCCCAATCCCCCAATCCCCCAATCTAACCATCTCCCAATCCCCCAATCTAAAATCCCCCAATCTAACCATCTCCCAATCCCCCAATCCCCCAATCTAAAATCTA
>NZ_JAUBRJ010000046.1:0-33354 GCF_036701805.1 Microcoleus sp. N3A4 | reverse complement strand
ACCATCTCCCAATCCCCCAATCTAAAATCTAAAATCTAACCATCTCCCAATCCCCCAATCTAAAATCTAAAATCTAACCATCTCCCAATCCCCCAATCTAAAATCTAAAATCTAAAATCTAAAATTGAAATGACTGACTCTTCCTCCCTAGCAAACACCCTTTCCGAACCGCTGCGCCAGCCTTATTGGTGGGCAGCCCTAGCTTCTGTCAGCCTTCACGGAGTGCTCGGAGTAAGTGCCCCGACGCTCTCAAGCCTCATGTATGGTGGAAATTCCTCAAAAAATATCCCCGGTTCCGTCGGTTTGGTACAACTAACTCCTACAGAGGCCGGCCGCCTACCACAAGCCATACCCCCGCGCCCGTCCAATAAGCCGTTTTCGATCGCACCAGTTCCCCTTCGGACCGCGCCAAAGTTAGCCCCGCCCTTGCCCCCCGCACCTGATACCATCAACTTGCCCGCCCTGCCGCCGGGAATGCCACCTCCTGGATTCTTTGCCCCTCTCCCTGCTTCCCCTCTCCCGCCCTTCACAGCCCCAACAGCCCCGCCACCTCCCAAAACTCCATCTCCAACAGTCAGAACCCCCTCCCAGCCAACAACACCCACTTTCATCCCGCCAGTGCCTCCCAGCGGTTTGATTTTCCCGCCCTTGCCCGGTAATTTCGATCGCAATATCCCGCCGCCGCCATCAGTGACAGAAGCGCCCCAGCTTCCCGGCAGCCAATCGGAAGACGAAGCAGAGACGCTCAAAAAGATCATAGCCAGTAGAGGCGGACTGCCACTATTTCCAGACGGAGCTCCAGTCTTTACCCCGGAATTCCCAATTGGCGCCAGGAATTCGGGACCCGATGGAGTACCAAAATTGACTCAAAAAGATCCGAATAAAAGGAATCTCATCGCAGAAACTCCCGAAGAAAGAAACAGGAGGGCACAATTTGACCAGGGACAGCAACAGCTAGAACAGCAGGGAGTTCCCGGTTCAAGCTTACCCAGCGACAGAGAGACACAGCTTGCGGCTGCAAATACCTATGTTGCTTTGTTTGACAAATTCAAAAAGGCTTATTCTGATTTGGAAATGACGGGGCCGACTATTGTGAATGTCCCTTATCCCCTAGCAGCTTGCTGGCAAAAACTCGAAGGAACAGCAGTTTTTGGAGCAGTTGTCAGCCCTCAAGGCTTGCTCAAGGCCGAACCTCAGCCGATCGTCCCGACAGGTTACGGTATTCTCGATAATGCGGCTAAAACCGCGATTATTAACCCTGAGTTAACATTTGCAGCAGCCAGCACGCACAAGCTTTACCAACTGGCTGTCGCGTTTAAATACGACGAAAAAGTTTGCAGCGGCATTCCCGCCACCCCATCCACCGCCCCGACAGGGCCCAGACCCACAGGCCAGCAGCCGCCAGCGGTAGCCCCGACAGGGCCCAAACCCACAGGCCAGCAACCCTCCCCAACGCCTGGTGAAGTGAAACCGCAGTT
The DNA here is from genome assembly GCF_036701805.1 of Microcoleus sp. N3A4. NCBI lineage: Bacteria > Bacillati > Cyanobacteriota > Cyanophyceae > Oscillatoriales > Microcoleaceae > Microcoleus > Microcoleus sp. N3A4. The sequence continues at coordinate 31,876 of NZ_JAUBRJ010000046.1, read as the reverse complement.
TGAGAAGCCGCCGGCCGCCTCAAACAAACCGAAGCCAGGGGCTGTACAGTCCCCTCAACCAAAGCCAGCCGCCCAGCAGTCGCCCTCGCCTCAACCGAAGCCAGCCGCCCAGCAGTCGCCAGCACCAGTACCTCAACCAACTCCCGCCGAAGTGTCGCCAGCACCAGTACCTCAACCAACTCCCGCCGAAGTGTCGCCAGCACCAGTACCTCAACCAACTCCCGCCGAAGTGTCGCCAGCACCAGTACCTCAACCAACTCCCGCCGAAGTGCCGCCAGCACCAGCAGCTCAACCAACTCCCGCCACTACGCCAAATTAATGGTTAATTGGTATAGCGGTTCTCTTTCGGAGTGAAGTTCAAAATATGTAGGTTGGGTGGGTTGAGGTCACGAAACCCAACTCTTGATTTAACTGTCAACTATTTAAAATCGGGTGTTGGGTAACGCTGACGCTCTACCCAACCTACTTCTACTTCATCTATTTGAGAAATGCTATAATTGAGAATGGGTAATTGTAATAGGTAATGAGTTATTGGTTATTGGTTATTGGAACTAACAAATAACAAATAACAAATAACCAATTCCCAATGCCCAATGCCCACTTCCCTCTCAATTGTATTGAATTTTATACATTTGGAATAAGTCGCCGCTTTGCTTTTTGACTACCTTAGCGCCCGCAGCTTTCATCATTTTTTCCCAATCTTCTATTGTCTCTAAAAATACTTCCCCAGCTCGATAAGTTTCCAAAATTGCCCAATCTTCTGCTAGAGGAGAATTGGGGTTGAGGACATCAAAAACAAAATGACCGCCCGGTTTTAGTACCCGCTTTACTTCTCCCATGACAATACTCCAATAGTCTATGGGATAGTAACAGCTAAAGCCTGTAGCGAGGCATAAATCGAACTGAGCCTCTTCGTAATTTAACTGGTGAGCGGGGGCCCATTCTACGCCTTTGAACAGCTTAGAATTGAGCTGAGGGCCGCGAGCGTTTAAGGCGTCTCGCGCTGCGCTGCTGATTTCTTGACCGTAAAAATATGCTTCCCAATCCCGCCAAGGGTAGATGAGAAAGCTGACTCCGCAGCCAATGTCTAAACAGCGCTGATTTTTTTGAGGTTTGGCAATTTTCCAGAAGGGAGAAACTGTTTTTGCTTGGAGAGTTCCTGCGACTGATTCCAGGAAAATCGGCATTGCTTCGACTTCTTCGGGTAAAGCGAAAGCTTCTCCTCGGTATTCGCGATCGAACCGAGAGGCCACTTGCGACAGTAAAACTTGCCAGCTATCTGATTTTCCTTTAGCAAACCAAGTCTGCTCCTGACCCGCGACTGGGCGATTCCCTTCGGGATAGCTATGCTTCACGGACTTTTTAGACATTCTTGAATTACCTTTTAGAAGCTTTGAGAGCTTTTGTAAAGTTTTGGCGGTAAGGCTTATTAAAAATTAACGCGGGCCAGAGCAGGGACAGCTTCAGGCGATTTGTAAAACTTCTGTCGAAGTTAGTGCGATCGAAACCATTCCAAAATTTCCAAATACCGCCGCCGTAAGCGACTAGCAATGCCAAGCTAATTAACGTACTCATTTAAAAAACCCCTAAGCAATGGATAGGATTTTGGGTCAGCTAGTCAAAGCGCTACCCTTAATCTATCATTTATCACACGCCTTGGCGCACCGATAGCCGTAGCAATTCCACCTTCAGAAAGAGACTTCAAAATCCCCTCGGGGCGCAAACTTAAAAATAACAGCCACGAAATAGTTTTCACGGAGCAAGCAAAAACTGACTTCTACCAAAAGTCGATGATTCTGAAGGCTTATCCAACGTCTCCTACAAATCCGAGCTCGACTAGGAGATTACTCCGAAGCGGAAAGTCGTAATTCGGTTGAAATCTGTTGCTATTGGGGAGGGCCTCACTGTCCTGGATTTCACAGAGGTGCAACTACTCCCAGATAATTAATAAAGAACTGATAAGCTGTAGCGCATTTAAATTGTATATTTCAATTGCCATCAAAACTCGTCAAATCCTCTCCCCCTCGAACATAACAGACAATAAGAGTGCGCTACAGATTAGCTGGCGGCCCACGAGTTAGAGCAGGCAAACTTTTTCTAGCGGACAATGACGGTACAGAGCTTTCTAAGCAAGGAGGATTTTATGCGTGCAGTGCTGATGGCTGGGGGGTCGGGAACGAGGCTCAGGCCCCTGACGTGCGATTTGCCCAAACCTATGGTGCCTATTCTAAATCGCCCGATCGCAGAACACATTATCAATTTGCTAAAAAGGCATCAGATTACGGAAATTATTGCTACGCTGCACTACCTTCCCGATGTCATGCGGGAATATTTTACTGACGGGGCAGACTTTGGCGTTCAAATGACTTACGCTGTGGAGGAAGACCAACCGCTGGGTACGGCTGGTTGCGTCAAAAATATTGCTGAATTGCTCGATCGAACTTTTCTGGTCATCAGCGGCGACAGCATCACAGACTTCGACTTGACGGAAGCGATCGAATTTCACCGCAGCAAGCAATCCAAAGCCACGTTAATTTTAACTCGCGTTCCCAATCCGATGGAATTCGGGGTCGTGATTACCGAGGAAAATTACCGCATCAACCGCTTTCTGGAAAAGCCTTCTAGCAGTGAAATTTTCTCCGATACCGTCAATACCGGCACCTACATTTTAGAACCGGAAGTATTGGACTACCTGCCTGCAAATAAAGAGTGCGACTTCTCGACAGACTTGTTTCCCTTGCTGCTGGAAAAAAACGAGCCGATGTACGGCTACATCGCCGAGGGTTACTGGTGCGATGTCGGCCAGTTAGATGTTTACCGGGAAGCTCAGTACGACGCGCTGCGGGGAAAGGTCAAACTGGATTTGAGCTACTACAACCAAGTTCGATCGGGACTTTGGATAGGTCAGAATACTTTTATTGACGATAGCGCGATCGTCGAAGTACCGGCCATGATCGGCAACAATTGTCGGATTGGAGCCCGAGTTAAAATCGATGCCGGTACGGTGATCGGAGATAACGTGACTGTCGGGGCCGACGCCAACCTCAAACGTCCTATCGTCTGGAACGGAGCAATTGTCGGCGAAGACGCTCACCTCAGAGCCTGCGTGATTTGCCGGAGCACCCGCGTAGACAGGCGCGCTCATGTATTGGAAGGTGCGATCGTCGGTTCTATGTCGATCGTAGGAGAAGAAGCACAAGTCGGGCCAAGCGTGCGCGTCTGGCCGAGCAAAAATATTGAATCCGGCGCTCTGTTAAATCAAAATTTAATTTGGGGAGAACAAGCTAAGCGGAATTTGTTCGGTCAGCGCGGCGTTCAAGGACTGGCAAATGTCGATGTTACCCCGGAATTTGCGGTGAAATTGGGCGCGGCTTACGGCTCGACTTTGAAACCCGGGACTTCGGTATCGGTTTCTCGCGACCAGCGGAGCATTTCGCGGATGGTTTCGAGGTCTTTGATTGCGGGTTTGATGTCGGTGGGAATTAATGTGATCAATTTGGAATCGACGGCAATTCCGATCGCGCGCACGGTTTCGTCTACGCTGTCGATTGCTGGCGGCATTCACGTTCGCATTTCGCCCGATCGCTCCGACCACATTTTAATTGAATTCTTCGATATCAAAGGCATCAATATTACTAAAGCTGCTGAGAAAAAAATCGAGGGCGCTTATTTTAAGGAAGATTTGCGGCGAGCTCTAATTCCCGAAATTGGAGAGATGACGTACTTTAACCAAGCTCTCGACGTTTACAACCGCATTTTTGAGCGGCAGATGAATGTTGAGGCAATACGCTACAGCAATTCTAAGGTGGTAATCGATTACGTTTACGCGGTTTCGGGAGCAATTCTGCCGCAAATGCTCGCCAAATTCGGCTGCGATGCGGTGGTGCTCAATGCCAGTCTCAAGCAAAGTTCTCTAAGCAACGGGGAACGGGAATATTTGCTCGACCAACTCGGTCGGGTGGTGAAAGCACTCAGCGCTAATTTTGGAGTGCAGGTGTCGGCGAACGGCGAACAGCTCATTTTAGTAGATGAGTCTGGGATAGCGATTCGCGGGGAAATGCTGACGGCGTTGATGGTAAATTTGATGCTGACTTCTCATCCCAAAGGTACAGTAGTAGTGCCGGTGAATGCGTCTTCTGCGGTGGAGGCGATCGCCCGCCGCTATCAAAGCAAGGTAATTCGCACGAAGGCGAACCCAACTGCTTTGATGGAAGCAGCTAACAGGAACCCGAATGTGGTTTTGGGCGGCAGCGGCCTTATGGGTTTTATTTTCCCGCAATTGCATCCCGGATTTGACGGAATGTTCTGCATTGCTAAAGTGATAGAAATGATGACGATTCAGGAGCGATCGCTCGGACAGATCAAAGCCGAACTTCCCCGCGTCACCCACCGCAGTTACAGCGTCCGCTGTCCTTGGACGGTCAAGGGTTCGCTGATGCGACATTTAGTAGAAACTCATTCGCCCGATCGTTTAGAATTAATAGATGGAGTGAAGATTTTTAACTACAGCGACGACAATTGGGTATTAGTTTTGCCCGATGCTAGCGAACCGACCGTTCATATCTTCGCCAACAGCGAGGATCGAGATTGGGTATCTGAAACTTTGAAGGAGTACCGCGCCCTCGTTCACGATTTTGTCACTCAAGCCGAGGCGGCGGTTCGCCAAGATAAATTTGGTAACGGGTAATTGATTATTTGTTGTTAGTTATTTGTTGTTAGTTATTGGTTATTATTGAGTCATTTTAACTAACAACTAACAACTAACAACTAACAACTAACAACTAACAACTAACAACTAACCCGATGCCCAATGCCCAATTCCCAATGCCCAATTCCCAATTCCCATTTAAGTTATGAATAGCTGCATTTTGATGGCGGAAATAATTCAACAACCGCAACTCCGTTATACTCCTGACAATCAACTTCAAATCGCTGAAATGCTGGTGGAGTTTCCAGGCCCAAAACCTGAAGATCCCCCAGAACGTTTGAAAGTGATAGGATGGGGAAATTTTGCTCAAGAAATTCACGAGAAATATCGCGAGGGCGATCGCGTGATTATTGAGGGACGGCTGGGCATGAATACGATCGAAAGAGACGGTATTAAAGAAAAGCGCGCTGAACTGACAGCTCAAAGGATTTACAGTGTCGGTGCCGATGCAATGAGTTCGGCTCCTGCAGCTAGAACTGCCCCCGAACCGGCTCAAATTCGCGACACCGCCCCGGCTAATGTGCCGAGCAATGTAGTACCTTTAGGCTCGCGGAACCGCAGTTCTAACAGCGCTCCAAGCGGCGCTAACCGCACGTCTAGTTCGGATTGGAACTCGCATCAGTCTTCAAATTCTGAGTCCGATCGATCTTCGGGTTCGTCTAACGAACCGGAAAATCCCGATTACGATCCGATTCCATTTTAAAAATTAGGGTGCATCACTTTACAACTCGACTGTTCGATCGAAAGTGACGCACCTTAATTTAAGAGCGATCGCACTTCAGGAAAAAAAGGGCGATCCTCTTCGAGGGCTGCGCTAACGAATTTGGCCCAACTACGAGCTAAATTGCAAATTTTACAGCTCGATCGTCACAACTTTTTTCTTGCTTTTTTCGTCGCGCAGCACGACTGTATTGTAGGGTGATGTATCCGTCCCCAGCGGAATTGGCAGCTTAAAGCTGCTGCTCTTATGCTTAAGTTCGCCTAAATCAATGCTTTTCGTTATATTGCCATCTGTTGCCAGATAAGCGGTAAGTTCGCCTTTATAATCTTCAATCAAAAAGTCTCTGAAGAAAAGGACTTCCCCAGCACCCTCGACATCGATAGCAAGGATGACCGTACCGCTAAACGTTGCGCCTTTTTCTTCTTCATCAACCGTCGCCATTTTAATTTCCGAGGGGTCTTGACCGGACATATCTGACATAAATTTTTTCTCTTGAGCGGAGCGCAATAATTAACAAGAATCATACCTGACTCTACGGGCGATCGCAAAACTCTTAGGACGTATTTCTGCATGGGTCTTGCTTCTCTCTAAGGTTAGAGAAGCCCGCGATCGCGCATTGTACCACCAATTCTCTTAATTCTTGAGTCAGTAAGTACAGACAGTTAAAATTTATCTCTATAGCAATCCTCGCATCAGCCGCCAAATCGAGCGAGACCAGAATCCTTACATTATATGCGAGCATCTTGCTCGCGTATAATGCCAGCAAATCATTTAGGATTGCTATATATAATACCCCCAAGTCTCGCAAACACCGCGTTAATTCGATTCGATATTTAGCATCCTTAGTCTGGAGTTTTTAAGTGATTGGGTGGAGAATTAAGCCTGATGTTTTTGATAATTTAAGAGCGATCGCACTGCGATCGTTAGTAGTAAGGTTGACAGCGACGCACCCTACACATTCGTGAAGCGAAGCTATCCCGTAGGGAATCGCACAATTTCCACGGCAAAAACGCGAGCAAACTCAGCGATAACGAGCGATCGCACTCGATCGACCTCAATTCCCGGGATAAACTGTTCTAAACTGCCAACAGGTCGATCGGGAATCCCGCAAGGTACAATTTGCCCAAAACCTGCGAGATCCGGACAAACATTTAAAGCAAAACCGTGCATCGTAATCCAGCGGCTGACTTTAATGCCGATCGCGCCTACCTTGCACCCATCCACCCAAACTCCAGTCATACCGGGAACCCGCGAACCCTTCAACCCGCAAACTTCCAGCACCCCCAGCAGCACTTCCTCCAACTGCCGCAAATACCAGTGCAAATCTTGCTGGTGGCGCCGCAAATTTAAAATCGGATACCCCACCAATTGACCCGGACAGTGGTAAGTCACCTCGCCGCCCCGCTCGACTCGGTGCAATTCCGGCTGAGTTTTGCCCGGGTCAAATTTGAGAAATTCCAGCTTTGCTCCCATTCCCAAAGTGTAAACCGGCGGATGTTCCAACAAAATCAGGACATCTGGCAAATCAGGATTTTCCCGGCGCTCTTGCACCATTTTTTGCTGGATTTCCCAAGCTTGGGAGTAGGGTACTTGTCCCCAATCGAGGAGCAAGCAGGGTTGTGCATTTAGCGGTTGAGGGATTAGAGGAGAAACCATGCAAAAAATCAATAGTATTTTTACGGAATATTGGCGCAGTTTAAATCAAGAATTGTCAACATATCAAAAAAGATTTGGAAGATAAGTGTTTTCTAGAATACATGGTGCTACTGTATAAAATATACCCACGTTACAGAAGGGAGGGAGCTCTATGAAGCTTGTTATCCAGGGTAAAAATATAGAAATCACCGATGCGATTCGCGAGTACGTCAATCAAAAGGTGGAAAAGGCAGTTAGCCATTTTCAAACTTTGACTACGGAAGTGGACATACATCTATCGGTGGCTCGTAACCCCAGGATCAATCCTAAGCAGACTGCTGAGGTGACAATTTATGCTAACGGCAGCGTGATTCGGGCTGAAGAAAGCACGGAAAGCCTGTATGCCAGCATCGATTTGGTTGCCGACAAGATAGCTCGTCAACTGCGGAAATTTAAGGAAAAACGCCACGACAATAAGACCCAGAGTAGTCCCAAAACGGTTACGGTAGTTGATGAACATCCTGTAGCAGCGGATCTGATTGGCGATCGAACTCCCGAACTTCCTGCTGAGGTGGTGCGGACTAAGTATTTTGCTATGCCTCCAATGACTGTGCAAGAAGCTTTGGAACAATTGCAGATTATCGATCACGATTTCTATATGTTCCGTAATGCGGAAACTGACGAAATTAACGTGCTCTACGAACGCAAGAGTCACGGCGGCTATGGAGTCATCCAACCCCGCCACAGCAACGGTAACGGTAATAGCAAAAATGGCAAAACTGCCGAAAGCGCTGCACCTGAAAAATCCAGTGTTGGGAAAAGCTAGATAATGGCTGACAGCTAATTGTTAATGGCTGCAAGTCGTTAGCAAAAAAGGACTAAAGTCCTTACTACGAACCACGAGTTTTTAGTAAGGACTTTAGTTTTTTCTTGATTTTTTAAGATAATGATTAGTAGTCACGACTTGCGTAATATTTCCTAGATAAAATGGATGAACAATTATGCTATTGGAATTAAGACAATTGAAGATTCAACCGGGTCAGCAATTACTGGTTGAGGATGTGAACTGGCAACAATTTGAAAGTATTTTGGCGGAATTAGGAGAACGTCGTGCTTCCCGACTTTCCTATAGTAACGGACGGTTAGAAATTATGGTTCCTCTGCCCGAACATGAAAAAGCCAAGGAAATTATTGGCGACATGGTAAAAATTTTGTTGGAAGCACGACAAATAGCATTTGAGTCGTTGGGCTCGACAACTTTGAAAAATAAACGCATGAGTCAGGCTGTCGAACCGGATACCTGTTTTTACATTCAAAATCAAGCAGCGGTTATCGGTAAAAATCGCCTCGATATGAGTGTCGATCCGCCCCCTGATTTAGCTATAGAAATTGATCTTACCTCTCGCACGCAGTTGGATAATTATCAAATTCTAGGAGTGCCGGAACTTTGGCGATACGCACGGCGAGGGCTACAAATCAACGTCTTGCAAGCCGAACAATATATTGAGTCTGATGTGAGTCCCACTTTTCCCAATATCCCGATTGTCGAACTGGTAAATCAGTACACTCAGCAGAGTCAAATTGCTGGCAGAACCCGCGCTATTCAAGCTTTTAAAAATTGGGTACGGGAAAATCTCTAGTCTGAGAATTTTCGTTGTCACTAAAAACCCTTAGTTCGCAGTCAGGAATTTAGTTTTTTCTGGATTTTTGAGACAATGAGGACTTCCGTCCTCACTACCAACAATATATTTGAGCAAATCCATCTAACTTTTGATGGTTTCTAAAGTTTTGAGTGCTTCTGCAACGTGGGCTTTGAAGTCTAACATGGAGTCAAAAATATGCTTGACAACGCCTTCTTTGTCAATGACATAAGTAACTCTACCGGGCATAATCCACAGCGTAGCTGGAACGCCGTACAATTGCCGAACTTTGTTGCCTGTATCGCTTAGCAGTGTAAAAGGTAACTGATATTTGGCGGCAAATTGCTGGTGCGATTGTTGCGAATCTTCGCTAATTCCTATGACTTCTGCACCTGCGTCTTTGAAGACTTCGTAACTATCTCGAAAAGCGCAAGCTTGGGTGGTGCATCCGGGTGTGTCGTCTTTGGGGTAAAAGTAGACTATGACGTTTTTTTGACCTTTAAAATCTTTGAGGCTGACTGATGTGCCAGTTTGAGATGGTAAGGTAAAATCCGGTGCGGTGTCTCCTACTTTGACTGTCATGTTTTTTAACTGAGTAGTTCTGTTTGCGTGAAATTTTTACTTTTGTTATTGTACAGTTTTTTTGAGCAATTGTTCGCAGGTGCGATCGCCCGCTGCGACAGCCTCCCATTTTTGCTTTCTCGCACTCCTAACAAAAACCCTTTTTACAAAATCGGGATGCTGTCGGCGATTCGCAGTTACACGCATTAATTCGAGAGGCTTTTTTGAACCGCACATCCACGGGGATTAACGAAGATTCTTATTAACAATGGGAGGGGCGACGCTGAAGCGTTACTACAAAATTACTTGTTATCGGCCTTTAATTAAATTTTTTAATTCCCGCCATATGGGAGGAATTTGGCCGGAGTGTGTGCGGGGCTGAGTGAGGATTCCTTGAGTGGGACTGAACAGCAATGATAGTACAAATAATCCCGATGCAACTAAAACTATTGCGGGGCCGGATGGTAAGTTATAAAAGTAGCTGAAATACATTCCGCTAATGCTGGAAATAACTCCGATTATTGCGCCTAAAATCATTACTTGGTGCAGGCGAGTGACTAGGAGATATGCGGTACTTGCTGGTGTAATTAATAGGGACAAAACTAGCACTACGCCAACAGCTTTGAGGCTGGCAACTATTGTGAGGGCGATGAGTACCATCAGTCCGAAGTTGAGCAGGTTTACTGGCAAACCTGTTGCTTGCGCTCCTAATGGATCGAATGTGTAAAATAGCAATTCTTTGTAAAACAATACTACAACTAATAAGACTACGGCGACTATGACGGCTGTGTCGATCGCATCTTCGGCAGTAACTCCCAGGATGTTGCCGAAAAGAAAGTGGTTGAGGTCGATTTTGTTGTCTTTTTGGACGATCGTAATTAGGGTGATGCCGAGGGCGAAGAATGCGGAAAATACGATGCCCATTGCCGCGTCTTCTTTGATTGTCGATCGAGCTTTGATCCAAGCTATGATTACTGTACTCAACACTCCGGCAATGAAAGCGCCGATAAAGATATTTGCTCCGAGGATAAATGCGATCGCCAATCCGGGCAAAACCGAGTGGCTGATGGCGTCTCCGAGCAAGGCCAACCGCTGTACCATTAGGTAGCTGCCGACGATCGCGCAGACGATGCCGACGAGAATGGCAATTACGAGCGATCGCTGCATGAATCCGTACTGTAACGGCTCAATTAAGGTTTGGATCATAAAATTATCAAATCACAGTTAACTAATTACTAACAACCAAAGCAACCCGGTTCGATCTGAGATGTTGCACCATTCTCAATAAGCTTTTTATGAACAGGCAAGATGCCTGTTCCACAAAGAGTGAATTTCCTTGTGGAACAGGCATCTTGCCTATTCTTGAGAATGGTGCAAGATGTGAGTTTGAGCCTAGATTTATCGTTGCCCAACCCAAGATTATCAAATAAACCGCGTTCAACAGTGTAACTCCTAGATTAATGACCAAGAATTTCTTGATGGTACCCGCCACGTGATTTATCCGTGGAATCAATCCAAAATCGAAAATCGAAAATCCTCAAGCCCCCGCATTTATCCGTAGGGTCAATCTAAAATCTAAAATCTAAAATCTAAAATCTATTGACTGCTGGCTAATCAAGCTGCTTGTCCGGCAAAGAACATTACTTGTCCGCCGTAGGCGCGGTAAAGGTTGTCTTGGGTTAGCACTTCTTGGCGGGAACCAGCGGCAATCAGTTCTGTATTTAGCAAAATTAAATCGTCAAAATTGGTGATTGATTCGCCTAAGTCGTGGTTGACTACTAAGACAATTTTTCCGGCATTTGCTAGCTGGTGGAAGATGTCGAAAATGATATTTTGAGTTTTTTGGTCAACGCCGACAAACGGCTCGTCAAAGCAGAAAATAGCGGCTTCTTGGGCTAATGCTCTAGCTAGAAATACTCGCTGTTGCTGTCCGCCGGAAAGTTGTCCGATCGGCCTGTCTTTGTAAGCACTCATGCCTACTCTTTCTAAGGCATCGGCAGCGGTGCGGCGGCTAGCTGCAGAGAAGCGGCGAAACCATCCGGCTTTTCTGACTCTTCCCATCATCACGACATCCCAAACGGTGGCGGGATAGTTCCAGTCAATTTGCGATCGCTGCGGGACGTAGGCTACTGTTTCGAGTCGATCGGCGATCGCTTCTTCGCCCCAGGTAACAGTGCCGCGAACTGCGGGAATTAAGCCCAACATTGCTTTAATCAGCGTACTTTTGCCGGCACCGTTGGGGCCAATAATACCCGTCAGCCTTCCCGGTTTGACAGAAAGATTGATATCTCTGAGTGCTTCTACCGTGCGGTAGTTTACTGCTAAGTGCTTAACAGTGATAATTTCAGTGTCGGTAGCGCTGTCTTTGAGGTGGCAAACCATTTGAGACCAAGGAGTCTCGTTGGGCAAGGCGGCGGTATTCATGGCGGTGAGTCTATCTCCTTTTTATTAAGTTTACTGTAAAAATGAAAAGAATATGAAATCATCGGTAAATAGGAATAATCTGGAACGCAGGAGAGGTAGATAATGCGGCAGTACAAGCTCGAAACCCCTCAAACCATAGGTTTGGCGGCGAAAATCTCAAGTCGGTTAAAACCGACGGCAATTGTGAAGCAATCCGATAAAGGGGAGTTTCGCGGTGAGTGGGGGATTGAAACCGCCGCCCCTCGATTGGACAAGTCCAAGGTATTTTGGATTAGAACTATTGCTTGTGGCATTTTGACTGTGGGTTTATTTAGTTGCGCTCAAACCCAGGGCGATCGGCTATCTCCAGAGGCAGATGCTAAACCCAAGGTAGTTGCTACCAGCACAATTATTGAGGATTTGACCGATCGAGTAGCGGGAGGCGAAATTCAGCTAACAGGAATTTTGCAACCGGGAACCGATCCTCACGTTTACGAACCGGTGCCAAAAGATTCTCAAGCTTTAGAACAAGCTAACTTAATTTTGTATAACGGTTACAATTTGGAACCGGGATTAATTAGGATGATGAATGCCGCCGGAATTAAGGCGCGGAAATTACCAGTGGGGGAAGTTGTCAAGCCTTTGCTACTGAATAAAGAAGGCAATACCGTACCCGATCCGCACGTTTGGGGAAATGTGGAAAATGCAGTTCAAATGGTGGAAGCAATTCGGGATGCGCTAATCGAACTCTCGCCGGAAGATAAGCAGAAGTTTACGCAGAATGCTGTGAAACTTACTGAAGAGTTAAAACGCTTGGATATTTGGATCGAGCAAGAGATTAAAACTATCCCCGAAAATAAGCGCAAATTAGTAACAACCCACGATGCTTTTCAATATTACAGCCGCATTTACGGATTGGGAATTGCTGATAGTTTGATCGGGATTAGTACGGAGGAACAGCCGAGCGCTCAAACGGTGCAAAAGTTAGTAGAATCTGTGAAAGCTGCGGGAGTGCCTGCTATTTTTGCGGAGACTACAATTAACCCGCAACTGATTAAAACTGTGGCGGAGGAAGCGGGTGTGAAATTGGCGGCGCAGCAACTTTATTCGGATTCGATTGGGGCGGCTGGAAGCGAGGGCGATTCTTATGTGAAAATGATGTCGGCTAATACTCGCGCCATCGTCGAAGCTTTGGGTGGGAAATACACGCCGTTTGAAGTTAGCAAGTAGCAAGTATGGTGCCCCGGAAGAGTTTTATTTTGTGTGCGGATAGGGTGAGGGCTAACTGATATGCTGTGGAGCATTTAAACCACTAACGAGGCCAGTAGGGTGCGTCAGCTCGATCGCTTCCACCGGCAAGGGAAACGCTGCGGACTGACGCACCATACAATACTATTTTAAATGCTCCACAGCTTAGCCGTTTCCAACAATAATGCAACTGTAGGTAAACTCCCAACCCCGATAGTCATCCTTGATTCCCAATCTAAAATCTAAAATCTAAAATGGTCTGACGCACCTACAAGTTTCAGTGGGAGCATCCCATTTTTGCTTTCAGATCGTGGACGGTTGCATCAGAATAATATATTTGGATGATATAGAGTGCGAGCGTCCATAGCGAACGGCTAAATCGCGAGCGAGACGCTCGCACTCGTAAAAAACGCTTTTTACCAAATTGGGATGCTCCCAGTTTCAGTTTACCTGCTTCGACAAAATTAAATTAAGCACGTTCAACTCGTTGGAACTTAAAAGATATTTATCTGTAAAAATCTTTTCTCTACTTTGCTCTAAACTGTAGCTTCTAAACACGATAAATGGAAAGTCTCGATACTTGTGCCCGATCGGCATTACACTATCTACAGGGTAGATCGATCGCACATAAGCCGACAAAATATCCCGAAACCGCCTGTCTTCCGGTTCTTCCACCTTATTGTCAGCAAAATACTCTTGCATTTCCTCCCCGCTAACGAAGGCAAACAGCGGTATGGCATAATAGCGATCGAACTGCTGACTCTGCTCTTCAAAATACTGAGTTTTCTCCACATCGCTGTTGAGAAATTGCAAAAGCTCGATCGCACCTCCTCTAATTGCCGATATTAGATTCTCCGGGGACGAATCGCTATCCCTAATGAGACGCATTTTGTGCAGCAACTTCTTCTCTAGACATTCCTTGATTTCCCGATGCAGCGACATCTGGTATGTTTCTACCAAAGTGCGATCGGCTAGAGGTACTATCAACAAACTACCGCAAACATGACCGATCTCTAAATTATCATAGCTCAACAAACCATCAAGAGGATTGCACTTTTCCAAAAACTTACGATTAAAATCCTCCCGCATTTCTAGATAGGAATCGCCCTTTTGACGAGACTTATCATAATTTGGCAAAACAAACTCTCCGCGACCCAAAAGCTGTTCCAGACTCGTATAAACCTCCTTAAACAACATATTTCCTCGCTGGCTCTCGCTCTTTAAAGTCTTAATTAGAGCAGCCATTTTGCTGCTAAAAGTATCCCCGACTGCGGAAACCGACTTTCCGCCGATGGGAACGATCAAAAACTTTTCCCTACCTAAATAACCGTATCCTGAAATTCGCGTCATCACCGCCGTCTTGAGAATTAGCAATAAATTCAACAAACTCAACTTGCTTTCTTGCAGGGAAAGTTCCGCATCATCAGCGTAATAAACTGCGGTATCAGATAGGTAAAAAACCAACTCTTTGTCTTCACCATCAAGGGTTTTACCTGACTCATCTTCCCCGCGTCCCCGATAAATCACCTGTATCACTTCCATCAAATTTTTCTCTATTTGAAAGCGGGGAATATCCACTAAAATGTGCTTGGTTTTTGGGAAAGAAAGTCCACGACTTCCCGATGCAGTCATAAAGATCACTTTAGCTGTATTTTTGTATTCCTGTATTTTTTCTTTCTCCTCTTCCGAGATATTAGCGTGAATTTCCAGATAATCAGTAAACTGCTCAAACTTTTCGCGACAATCTCTAATTTTATTAATTAATTCAGTCAATCTTTGCTTGTTCTGAATGTATACTATAATTTGTTCTACACCAGGCTGTGCCAATATGCGATCGATGTCTGCAACTATTTCCGATTGTACTGATTTAACTAAATTACTCTTCTCTTTTAAAGGTGCATTTTCAGTGTATTTAACAGTTTCTACAAATATTTTGTAAGTTATCTCTAAACTGCGGGCGGGGTAGGAATTAGCATTAATTACCTTGGCAGCTAGATTCTTGAATTTAAAAGGAATCACTTGTAAAGGTTCAATTACATCACAATTTTTTGCTAATTTTTTAAAGTAAATTTTATCCGGTTCCGGTGACGTGTTATCAAGGTGTTGTTTAATCACATCGCAGTCAACAATCGAAGCATCGGCCACAATAATTTTAGTATTAAAGCCGTGTTCTAGCTTGTGCAACTCATGTTTTTTGATAATCTTGCCAATCCCATCTAAGAACTCAACGCCACCATCATCTCCCGTAATTTCATCGATCATAATGAAAATATTTTTTATGCGACTGGAGATTTCTTGCATCTTAGCGGGAATGACCCGTTTGTCCCGTTTATTGTAAGTATCTTGAAAAATTTTATCTAAATGCTCTAGGGTATTTTGTCGGTTTTCTTTCATCTTAACCGATTGAATAGAAACCGTAGCTACGATATTATTAGATACCTGGCCATTTATCAGCGCGTATATACCTTCGCAAATGCTCTTGAGCACTCCATTCCCTTTGGATTTAACGGGTTTGATTACTGTTTCTCCCTTTTGTTCAAGTTCGGATTGATGATATTCCGTCCTCTGAATTTCTGAATCATCCTTGAGGAAGCGAACAGTTTTTTTTGTGAAATCGTCGCGATAGCTATTCGATGCATACTTGACGGTACAGTGTCCTGAATTGCTTTTGATGATATCGGCGTTAGTGTTGATACAAAATAATCGATCGTTGCACAGCAAACCAGTATTTTTGTCTTTGAATTTTTCGATAATATCCAAGTTTACTTGCTTGCGGGGACTGACGTACAGGAATAAGAAACCGTCGTCGATATGGCTTTTGAGGAAATTGGCGATCGCAGTTGTTTTCCCAATTCCCGGATTCCCCGTCAAAAAGATATAAGTTTCATCAGACTGAAGCGCTTTCACAATCAATTCAGCGTGAGCATTTCGCAGGTCTAATCCGCGAGAAATTTGCAAGTCATCTGCCAGTTTATCTGATATAATATCTATTGAATTAACAAAATCGTCTATCCGTTCTGTATGAGGTACAGGTTCGGTGACATTTTTTCCAATTCCTAACAGAGAATCAACAAACTTTCTGCCTTCTTTAAAACTGCGAGCCGCGTTGAGTTGAATAACATCTAAAACTTCGCTGCGGGCGTCGCTAATCTCTTTACCTTTCGGTTCATTCTGGTAAATCTGAGCACAAGTTGCTAACAACTTGATTTTGTCCTTGCGTAGGGAAATAGTGCTAATATTGCGATCGCCATAACCAACCACATTAAACAAAACCTCAGCATTACTTGAAATTATACCTGTTTGTTGCAAAAATCCATAGAAACTGTGAGCGTAGCTACCCGCCTGAATCAGCTTAGTGCTTTCCTTATCCTTATACTTAAAAGCTGTAAAATAGCGTTTTAAATCCTCCGAGAAATCAACACCTAAAGTGCTGGTATCCATCCGCAGATTAGAAAAAACACTTTTCGATCGCAAATAGCTAATTTCTCTCATTAAATATTTTCGTATCACCTCTATTTCATTGATATCCTCCGGTTTTGGAGCTAGCGTCGGAGAAAACACAGACAAATCAACGCAGAGAATTCTAAAATCATTTCCATACTGTAACAGCATCAGCGTATCAGCCTGCAAAAACTCACCCTTTTTCGAGTAGCGGCGGATGTACGAGTTAATCTCATCATCTGATAAACTAAGTTTGGCAGTTGTCAACTGAGACAATACCTCTTTAAACGCTTCTTTCTCACCCTTATTATAGGTTCTGATACTGTTAGCATCACTAAAACTGCACTGACAATACACAATTTTCAACCGCTGCAAATTCCAGCCAGTAGATTTGACGTACTCCCGGAAAAAATTCAACCCACCCAAAAAGCCTTTTTGGACAAAAAACAAACTCCATTTCTCAACTATTTCAGCATCTAAACTAGCCAGCAGATTGGCTTCCCTGACGATTTCCGCCGTCATCTTTGGCAATTTGAGCCTCTGCAAATCTAGACGGTAGGAATCACCAAAATTGTGACTTAAATTTTCCCGCTGAATATATGCCAGAATCCCGATATTGAATCCCACTTCAAACAGCCGTCCAAAATCTTCACTTATCATTATTTTGTACCTCCCTCAGTTACGCTCAATACTTCTCTTACCTTATTCAAAAAAGCCAGCGAGTTAAAATCTGCACTCTCGCCTCCATGACGAAATACAGATAAAGTACCAACTGAATCATCGCCGATAATATGAGCGTAGGGATCGAGTTTCAAACTAATGTGTTGACGGGCTTCATACCTAGAAAAGTGGAAGATGGTTAAATAGTGCAGTAAAGTATCTTTAATTTCACCATCGTACATCAAACCTTGGCGAATATCTTGGTCATCCAGAATGCCTTCATATATATTCAACAGTGTCGAGTAAGAAATCACACCGTTGTAAAAGTTCTTTTCCCCTTGCTCTACTTTGATACCATTAAACAGATTAAAAAACATCACAGCTTGTTGACTGGGATCTTTTGATAAACTTTCCAGTTCCGTTGTATCCTGAATGTAGAAAGATTCTCCCTTGTGTTCTTTAGGACTTCGGACGTAATATTTATCAAAAAATACCGGATAAATCTTGATATCTTGCCGATCTCCTTTCAAAGTTTGGATTAGTTTTTTCGACATAAAAAACAATTGCTCGTCTTCATCAGTCTGGGTAATGTGTAGCGTGCTTGTATAAGGTGCTTGTGCAATATACAGAAAATTGCGATAGCCATGCTTGTAAAGCTGGCTGACAGTATCTTCGAGGATTGACGGCTGACTGTAAAGGTGTTGAACGCTGTAGTTTTCTGACAAAGTTTTCAGCATTCCGACTTGAATTGTATCCTCTGATAGGCGTTTAATTCCCGCCACTTCGCCTAACAAACAAGTTTTTCTCTGAAAGCGGTCGCTATTACCTTTTTTCGCATCACTTTCGCAGCTTGAGACGACAATAATTGCTAAATTGTCCAAGTCGGGAGATAGTGGAACATTCCGAAATTTAAACTTTTTAGGCAATATTGAATACAGGGAACTCAAACCGTTGCGGATACTGTAGCCATTTGGTTTTCCCTTGATGCGAAACCCTTGAGAAGTCGATCGGTATTTTTCACTAAAAAGATGAGACAATGTTTTGGAAATGTTAGCCATAAACTTTTCCGACGGCGAAGGGTTATTGCGATCGCCTTCGTGAAGTCTCACCATCGGAATAAACAAATTCTTTTTTGATTTATTTAATAATATTTCTAGGCAAACATAAGACAGTAGCGAAACAGCAAATTTGTAAACAAACGCTGCATCCGATTTCAAACCTTCCTTGCTGTCTAAACGTTTATTGTTATAACGAAACAACAGCAATTTATACTGTTTGGAAAAACTGCTGTTATATTCACTCATCCGACTTTCAGGAACCCAAAGTACAGGCAAAGTATCGATGTCCTTAATGTTATATTCCATGCTGAAATTTTGGAATTCATCAGTCTGGAAGTAGCGGACATCTTCGATGGTCATCTTGACTGGTAGCTGACAGATAGCTATTTCATTGATACTCGATTGTTCTACGGCGATATACTGAAGTGATTCTTTGGGATTTCGTTGCAGAACATTATCAAAAAATCGACCATTCGTTAAAGCATTATCGATGTCTTCTAGGATACCTCTTTTGATGCTTATATGTCGCGGCTCTGTGCGAGTTGGCAAAATCGTTTGCCTATCTATAAAGTTTTTTAATAATTGCTTGAGATGGTTTATTTTAACTTCAATATTATATTCAGTTAGCCCTCTTTTGATACCTCTAAATATCCCCTTTTTCTTTTCTTCATCAGAACCTTGCAGTACAGGAATTACTGATTCAAACCTTTGTATCGGATCGTAAGTCAGTTCAGAATCAGGGTTATAATCCGGTGATAAAGGATTGCTATGAGAAGCAAATACAAAATAGTACAATAATGCTATTTTCAATACTTTGCGAATGAATGTTTCGCTTGTGTAACTATCCGCTAATTCTGCTTTGTGTTCATCACTCTCAGGATTGAGAAAATTCAGGTTATAATCAAATACAGGTTCACCGCCGCGTGCTTGAACTTCGTTGCCAAATTTTAGTTTTAAACCGAAAATATATTTACGTTCGCTCAGATGGGTGTCTGTGGTTTCTCCTAAATAACCTGCTACAATCGGAATGATGGGAAGTGCATCTAAAACTTCGGCTCTGGAAAACATATCTTGATAATTAACTGAGACACCGGCATAATTGACATTATAATAGCCATCTTCTTTAGTGCGATCGCCAATGTATGCTTCGAGCAACCTAATCCGCCGGATCAAGTCTTCTAAGTAGATGATACCAACACTATCTGTGCTGCTGGTGCGGATGTGTTCTAGCAGATACTCCAAGTAGGTAATTTTAGCTTCTTTTTTGAGCTTCCCTAGAGTTTCTTGGTCTACAACTTTGAGCAATTTGTGAAAATCAGAATTTTCATCTTTAACCAGCTCATCAAGACGATGATGCAGTTCTTGCTTATCGCTTTCAGTGTCAGCATTTTCATCAATGTAATTCTCTAAACCCTCCTTCAGTTGTTGCTGAAAGATGTCTGAATCTCGCACAGCAATCGTCAATTTATGCAGCTTCAAAATTGCCGATGTCCCAACAGTATTTGGGCGCTGCAATGTTAGCTTCTTTTTTGCTAAGGTAGGAGAGGATTTGGCAAAATCGTATTTAAAACCTAAGTCGGTACCATTTCCCTGAAAATACCGTGATTCTAAAGGCTCAATTAAGCTAGCCACGAAATCTGCAATAGCATCATTCCCTCCCACGAGTGATGCTAAATGTTGTCGCAAATATTGTCTAATTTGTCTAATTTGACTGCCAAATTTAGTTTCAAGTTCGGGAGTGAAATTGACTGTAGCAGAATGTGCGAAGCGTTCATAACCACCCAATGGATGTCGCACGTTCATACTCGATATTTGAGCAGCTACCGCGTCAATATCTATTAACAAACGACGCCGATCGCCCGAAACACTAAACGGATTTTTTGATTGCAAAACTTCTAAAATTTTGTCCAGCAAATCGCCATAGTCTACTGGAACTAAATCGCTGTCGTCCAATCTTAAGATGTTCACCCTGTTATCCCCTTCAAAAAGCTTGAATCCACTCTTTCACATCGTACTCAGTCCAAACCCCATTTACCCAATAAGGATCGGCTTCCACCAATTCTCGCACGGCCGCCTCATCTTCGGCTTCGTAAATTGCAAAAACTTTTGTTAAATCTTTCGTTGGCCCGATCGTACTTAATACTCCCGATTCCTTTTGCTTAGCCAATCCAGCCAAATGAGCGTCCCGAAACGGAGCGCGTTTTTCGATGACATCTTCGCAGTAACTTCCCCACATCACATATTTGGTCACGATTTTGAGCCTTAGATGAATTTGTTTAAAAATTATTGTACAATAGGAGTAACAGGATTTAACGAAAATTTTAAGGATTAAGATTAATTAACCGCAGAGGGCGCAGAGGGCGCAGAGGAAGAGTGGAAACAGAGAGGTTTGTTGGATATGAGGATAAATTTATGACTTTATTAGACATTCGCCTGTTGACAGTTGAAGAATATCACCGAATGGCAGAAATTGGTATTTTTGACGAAGATAAACGAGTATAATTACTGGCTGGACAGATAGTAAAGATGGCAGCAAAAGGAACAGCACACAGTGCAGCAGTGACACGGACAGATAAGTTACTGAATAACCGTTTGGGACAGCGGATATTGGTGCGGCTGCAAGATCCAGTTCGGTTAAATGATTACTCGGAACCTGAACCGGATATTGCTGTAGTATTCGTAGGGTGCGTCGCCCTGAAAAATCCCTAACTAAATATGGAAAATCTCATAGCGACGCACCTTGAACCATGTTTAAAAAACCTTTTTACCAAATATAGCAATCCTAAATGATTTGCTTGCATTATACGCGAGCATCTTGCTCGCGTATAATGCAAGAATTCTGGTCTCGCTCGATTTTGCGACTGATTTAGGATTGCTATAATTGTTGGGTTTGTTGGCTGAATCCGCGATGGTACAGGTGCGTCGCTATGGTATTGCCGATCTTTCTCAGGGATTTTCGAGAGACGCACCCTACGTTTAGCTTCTCAAACTAACGCCAAATTTCTCAACTAAAACATCGCGAACTTTTTGTTGTGCCGGTTCGACATCAGTTTCGCTCAAAGTTCGATCGCCCGCGCGGTAAATTAACCGAAAAGCCAAACTCCGCTGTCCCGCCGGCACGTTGTCGCCCCGATATTCGTCGAACAGTTCCACCGAATCCAGCAAACTCCCGCCCGCCTTTTTCATCGCACTCTGCATCTCAACAACCGGAACTTCAACCGGTGCGAAAAACGCAATGTCTCTGTCAGAAGCGGGGAAACTCGAATAACCCGCAAACTTGCGAGTCGAATTGCTCGATCGCCCTAATTCACCCAACAGCACCGCTAAATCTAATTGAAACACGTAAACCTGCTCAGGCAAATCCTTTTCTTGCTGCAATTGCGGGTGCAACTGTCCAAAAACTCCTAAATGTTTCCCGTTTAACGATAACGCAGCGGTGCGGCCAGGATGCAGTCTTGTGGGGCGGGCATCTTGCCCGCTATTAATAGGATAAACATCTTGCTTGCCATCATCTTGTCGATATTCCACCGACAAACCCAACTCTTGAAATGCGCTTTCCAAGATACCTTTTGCCTCAAACCAAGTCAAAGGTCGATCGCGCCCTCCCTGCTGCCATTTCCACACAGTCGGATCGCCGCCGATAATCCCCGCAACTGCATCAGCTTCCTTCATTGTGGGGTGGGCATCCTGCCCGCCATTAATTGTGGGGTGGGCATCCTGCCCGCCCTCTTCCTTCCAGAAAATGCGCCCGACTTCAAAACCGTTTAGCGCCCCATTTCCCTGTTCCAAATTGTACCCGAAAGCATCAATCAAACCCGACAGCATCTCAGTCCGCAAAGCCGAATACTCCACAAACAGGGGATTCGCCAGCACAACCTGATTGTCTCCCTCAGTTTTCACCAAAGAATAGTGCATCAGTTCCGTCAAACCGGCCGCCCGAAAAGCCGATCGCACATTCCGAATTGCCACATATTCTGGCGACAAATAACCGGGTTCAGTTTTGCTGGGCAAAGTATCGCAGAAATTGTCATAACCGTGGAGTCTGGCAACTTCTTCAATTAAATCAATTTCCCTTTCTAAATCGCGGTAGCGGTAAGCAGGAACAGCAACTGTAAACACCCGATCTTTTTCAGTCGGAACAACTTCGCATCCCAAGGCTGTGAGAATATTTTTTACCTCTTCCGGTTCCAGATATTTAGAACCGCCAGTTTCTCCTCTTTTCAACTGCCCCAAAACCAGATTTACTCGGTCTAAACGCAATTCGAGCGATCGCGAAAAACTCAAATCATCGCCGGAACTCGCCGTTTTCTGCACCGTCGCAGCGCCTCCAGCCAACTCCAAAATTAGAGCTACAGCGCGGTTGCAAGCCGTCGTCAAAGCTGCCTGATTCACCCCCCGTTCGTAGCGGATCGATGCCTCGCTCCGCAAGCCTTGAGCGCGCGCAGAACGGCGAATCGTTGCCTGGTCAAAAATCGCGGCTTCCAAAACTAAATTTTGCGTTCCTTCGTGAACTTCCGTATCTTCGCCGCCCATTACTCCAGCTAAGGCAACGGGTTTGTCGCTAGCAGTAATTAACAGGTTTTGTGCTTGCAAATTGCGGTTTTGTCCGTCCAAGGTTTTGAAGGATTCGCCTGTTTTGGCAAAGCGGACGCCGATGCTGATATCCTGAGTGCCGGTGAAAGATTGCAGGCGATCGCGATCGAAAGCGTGCAGCGGCTGACCCCATTCCAATAAAATGTAATTAGTTACATCAACCACATTATTAATCGGTCGCACTCCCGCCGCCTGCAACCGCTGCTGCAACCAAGCTGGAGAAGCAGCAATTTTCACACCTTCAATTGCCGTGCCGATGTAAATCGGGCAGCCTTGCGGTTCCGATATTTCTACTGCCAAACTAGGACTTTCTTTGCCCTCAATCGCAACACCATGCGCTTCGGGAATTCTCAAACTCGCCCCAGTTAGCGCCGCCACTTCCCGCGCCACGCCCACCATGCTCAAAGCGTCAGCCCGGTTTGCAGTTGCTGTCAAGTCTAAAATCACGTCGTCTAAACCCAAAAGCGGGCGAATATCGCTGCCCAATTCGGGATTTTCTAACTCGAAAATGTGAATGCCGGCTGACTCTTTAGATAGTCCCAATTCGGCCAGAGAGCAAATCATTCCTTCGGAAGGAACGCCCCGCAGTTTAGCAGGTTTAATCTTTAAATCAATTGTCGGCAGAAAAGTTCCGACAACAGCGACAGGCACATAGATGTCGGCCCTAGCGTTGGGTGCGCCGCAAACAATATTCAAAGCTTCACCAGAGCCGACATCCACTTGACAAACTCTCAATTTGTCTGCATTCGGATGCTGTTCGCAGGCGATGATTTTGCCCAAAACTACGCCGCTTGCCCACGGGCGCCTGTCTTCGATATCTTCGACTTCAAACCCGGCCATTGTCAGAGTTTCGGCTAATTCTTCCGGGGAAATCGACACATCCACCAATTCCCGCAGCCAGTTTAGAGAAATACGCATAGTTTAGTCAGTAGTTAGTTGTCAGTGCTCGGTAGTTATTAGTCATTAGTCTGCGCCGGCGGGCTTCGACGGTGCAGTCCCAGAATTTATTCGGGAAAGTTTTTGATACCACACTAATTTAATTTTGTCAAGACTGTTATGGTACACATAAGCAAAAACGAGCGATCGGCTACTCATGTCTATCGCTGCTGGGGGATGAGTAACATTCTCAATCAGAGAATGAGGTATGCTAGAGACATCTAACAGCGCAAAAAGCATCTATTTTAGAAAGACTTTACACAAAAAAGGACAACTTTAGCAAGTCTTTAAACTATCTTCAGGGATAATCAAGGGAAAAAACTCACAGCAGCGAGATAATCAAAATAGGGAAAAGATATCGACTTAAAAGACTTAGGTGCAATTCCAATTCGCAACCGAACGCACGGCCCGCCGCCAACTGATAGACAAGTATTTCTAGCAGAAGCAGCAAAAGGGAATTTGTGCAGTCGAGCGACGCTGACAAGATCAGAACAATATAGGCAAACTCAATCAATATGAGCTACTGCGTAAATCCCGGCTGTCCCCATCCTCAAAACCCTGCAGATTCTATTCTCCAATGTCAGACTTGCGGTGCGCGGTTATTGCTGCGCGCTCGCTACCGAGTCATTGAACCGTTAGGACAAGGAGGTTTTGGAGCTACATTTCTGGCAAAAGACATCTCATTGCCCGGTCAACCGAGTTGCGTGGTCAAGCAACTGCGACCCAGTAGTTCGTCGCCGCGAGTTTTAGAGATGGCGCGGGAATTATTCAAGCGAGAGGCGAAAACTCTCGGCCAACTGGGCGACCACCCGCAAGTACCGAGGCTGCTAGACTATTTTGAAACCGAACAGCAATTTTACTTAGTTCAAGAGTATGTTAAAGGCTCGACTTTGAAACAAGAAGTCAAGCACTCAGGCCGTTTCAACGAATCGGATGTTAAAAATTTTCTATTAGAAATTCTGCCAGTAGTGCAATATATCCACAGCCAAGGAGTAATTCACAGAGACATCAAACCTGCAAATATTATTCGCCGAGTTCAAGACAGCCACTTAGTTCTGATTGACTTCGGAGCGGTAAAAGACCAAGTTAGCCAAACAATATTATTAGACCCCGCTGACCAAAGCGCCAACACGAAATTTTCAGTCGGCACATTTAGTTTTGCTCCCCCGGAACAAATGGCGCTGCGGCCGATATTTGCCAGCGACATCTACGCCGTGGGCATGACTTGCTTGTACTTGCTCACAGGAAAGTCGCCCAAGGATTTAGATTTTGATGGAGTAACTGGCGAAATTGTTTGGCAGCCCCACGTTCAGGTGAGTCCAAATTTTGCGCGGATTCTCGCAAAAATGCTCAAGCCGATGGTTGGGCACCGCTTCCAATCGGCAGGAGATGTGATCAGAGCTCTTTCCGGCGAATTTGAAGACCCAAGTCTGATGGAGGGCTTGGCAACTCAATTCAACGGCTCTTCTCGTACTGTTGAAGAACCGACAATATTTAATGACGGGGGTTCTTCGTGGCAAGCGCCCCAGAGCAAAATCAATCAAGATTTGCGATCGAACCACACCCGCACCGGTAGAACTTCATTCAGCCAATCCGGGAACACGGGGATGCAGCCCAGAGTTTCCCGAACTCTGGCTGAGTCCGGCAGAACTTTCGGAACGGTTGGACCTTCCAGCGACAATTTAGCAGCGTCAAAGCTATCGAAAGTTGCTCCTAAGTGGGACACCAACAGCTTGCGAGCGGCATATTTTAAAGGCAAGCGCGATTTTGCTGACTGCGAACTGTCGGGTTTGCAACTGCAAAAAGCGCAGTTGGCGGGGGGGAATTTTTATCAGGCTAGGTTGGTGAAGGCAAATTTGCAAGCAGCGGATTTGTCGGGGGCGAATTTGGGTCACGCGAGGTTAATTCAGGCGAATTTGCGAGATGCTAACTTGACAGAGGCTTATTGCAGCACTGCTAATTTTGAAGGGGCGGATTTCCGAGGTGCTGACTTGACGGGGGCTTATTTGGCTAAGGCGAATTTGCGGGGAGCAAATTTGTGCGGGGCGAATCTTACCAACGCTACAGTTTCTGAGGAACAACTGGCAATGGCAAAGACCAATTGGCTTACTATTAAGCCAGATGGCAAGCGGAGTTTTGGATTTTAAGAAGTTATTAGTCATCAGTCAGCAGTCAGTAGTCAGTAGTCAGTAGTCATTAGTCAGCAGTCAGTAGTCAGTAGTCATTAGTTAGTGGGTAGCTGCTACGAATAACAACAGTCAGCAGTCAGCAGTCAACAGTCAACAGTCAACAGTCAACAGTCAGCAGTCAACAGTCAGCAGTCAACAGTCAACAGTCAACAGTCAACAGTCAACAGTCAACAGTCAACTCCCCCAGTCAGGTGAGTCGCCAGGAGGAAGCCCGATCGCCCCAATGCCGCTTAAATTTAAAACTAGCAATGGAGGATTCGATCGCACTAAACATGAAACTGCTCAACCGCCGCACTCGACCGCTTCTGCACGCCGGTATCCTGGCTCTGACCTACTTTGTTACCGGAAAACTCGCAGCGTCGATGCTGGGGCTGGTAAAAGCCGAAGTCTCCCCCGTGTGGCCGCCCGCCGGCATTGCTCTAGCGGCGCTGCTACTGCTAGGGCGGCGGATGTGGCCGGGAATTGCCCTCGGTTCGGTGCTGTTAAACTCTACCGCCGGTATACCGTCCGCCGTCATTGTCACATCAGCCTTTAGCGTCACCCTGCAAGCGCTGGCTGGGGAGGCTTTGCTGAGCCGGAGCGGATTTTCTACCAAACTCGATCGATTGCGAGATGTTCTGAGTTTGGTGGCGGGCGCTGTCATCGGGTCTACTTTGCTCGGTTCTACCCTCGGCAACTTGGGCGCGTGCATTTTTGGTTGGGTTCAGTGGAGCAATTTCTCTCGCAACTGGTGGACTACATGGCTCGGAGACGGCATGGGAATTTTGATCGTGACGCCAGTGCTGCTGACTTTAAACCACGCCGTTAATAGTTTTAAATTTCCACTAAAACTGAGATGTTTCATTATTCTCAATTACTTGTTTAGGAACAGGCAAGATGCCTGTTCCACAAGAGATGAATTTTCTCGCTTCACAGGCATCTTGCCTGTTCTTGACAATGGTGTAAAATGTGAGGTAACACCTGGGATTATTTCAAGATTGAAAGCAGTTTTTCAATTGGAAAATTACAAATTACAAATTACAAATTATCCGAACACATTTTCTGCCAATAAAAACCGCTATAATCTTATATTTTTAATTGTTAATTATTCAGAAATAGCGCTTTGGCTGACTCTCTTGCTGAGCGTTAGCTGGCTGTTTTTTTGCTCGAAAACACAGGCGGGGATCGCTCTGTATCCGCTGGAGTATTTGCCTTTTCCTCTGATAGTTTGGGCCGCCCTGCGGTTTCAACCGCCGGGAGCGATTTTTGCTTATTCGATCGTGTCTTACATCGCGATTTTGGGAGCGGTGCAGGGAGGCGGCCCATTTTTTGCCAAAAGCGATAATCTCAAACAAGCGGTGTTGTTTTTACAAGCTTTTATCGGTACGATCGCCCTTGTGGCTCTGATGTTGGCGGCCGCCGTAGCAGAACGCCAGCAAGCGCTGCAGGAAGTGCGCCGCACGGCCGCGGCGCTGCGATCGCGCGAAGCTAGTCTGGCCAAAGCTCAGCGCATCGCTCAGTTGGGCAATTGGGATTTAAATTGCGCCGCCGTCGCAGTAACTGAGAGCTTTCAGGAATTGTCGGAACACCTTACACCCAATATCGAATTGCGGTGGTCGGACGAACTTTACCGCCTCTTGGGTTTGGCTCCGGGAACTGTCAAACCGACACCAGAAGTTTTTTTGCAGGCCGTACATCCAGAAGACCGAGAATTGGTGGCGCGATCGCAGTGTCAAGCTATGTTTGAGCGCAAACCCTACTGCATTGATTACCGGATCGTGCTTCCAGACGGCGGAGTGCGTACTGTCTGCGAACAGTCGGCAATTAACTCAAACGTCATTTCCGCCACAGTCCAAGACGTTACCGAACGCCACCGCGCGGAAGCGGCTTTGCGGGCGTCCTCCGAGCGCGATCGCTTGCTGTCAGAAATGGCGCTGCGAATTCGCCACTCCCTCGACCTCGAAGAAATTCTCAACACTACTGTTGCCGAAGTCCGGCAATTTTTCAAGGCAGACCGCGCTTTCATCGGTATTATGGACGCAGACGGGGTACATCTTCCTAGCCCGGTGTACGGTAAGGTTGTGGCCGAGTCTGTGGATGCCCAATGCCGTTCTCTTTTGGGGTGGGTACTCGCTGACGAGAATCACCTCGAAAACCAGAAAACTTTTTATGCTAACAACCGCGTCCGAGCTATCTCCGATACTGCTAGCGTTCAAGTCAGCGGTGCAGTTGCCCAATTGTACAGCGACTATCAAATTCGCGCGACGTTAAATGTGCCGATCGTCCTGGGGGATGAATTGTTCGGGATCTTGGCCGTCAACCAGTGTTCGGGGCCCCGCCAGTGGCAGGAATTTGAAATTGATTTGTTGGAAAAACTCGCTACCCAAGTGGCGATCGCTCTCCAGCAAGCCCAACTTTTGCAGCAGGTAAAAGCTCTCAATGCCAACTTGGAATCTCAAGTCGAGGAACGCACCCGCCAACTACAGCAAAAAATGCACGAACTGCAAGAAAGCAACCGCCTGAAAGACCTATTTTTGCACGCAGTTTCTCACAATCTCCGCACTCCTGTTATGGGAATGTTAATACTGCTGAAAAATTTGCTCAACAAATCGCCCTCTGAGTCTCTACAAGATGTTCCGGTTTCTCGATCGATTTTGCAGCGGATCGTTGAAGCCAGCGAACACCAGTTGACTATGGTTAATTCCCTCCTCGACGCTCACGCTAGCGAGGTCAAAGGTATTGTTCTCAATACTGTACCGCTGCACTTACAGTCTTTAACTTCAGCAATTGTTGCCGATTTAGAACCGATGCTGGCAAAAAATCAAGCAACTTTGACTCAGGAAATACCGCCGGATTTGCCGCGAGTCAATGCCGACAGCAAACACTTGCAGCGGGTGCTGGAAAATCTGCTGACTAATGCTATCAAACACAATCATCCGGGAGTCAATATTACTTATAAAGCCGAGGTAATAGAAGTTGAAAAAACGCTAAATTTTGAAGGAAATTCACAGGTTTTAACATCCCAAAATACTCCGCTCGCTCGCTGTATCGCTAACCGGATATCTGCTTGGGGCGATCGTCCTGGGATGCTCGACACCGGTGGGGAATTGCCGCTGGGGGCGATCGACACTACCCAGAAAAAGCAGGAAACCCTGGCCAAATTTAACCTCGACGGCAGT
This sequence comes from Microcoleus sp. N3A4, assembly GCF_036701805.1. Lineage (NCBI taxonomy): Bacteria > Bacillati > Cyanobacteriota > Cyanophyceae > Oscillatoriales > Microcoleaceae > Microcoleus > Microcoleus sp. N3A4. The sequence continues at coordinate 2,925 of NZ_JAUBRJ010000046.1, read as the reverse complement.
TGCAAAATGCCCCGCTATCAGGGTCAAATTGGCAATACTGGCGGCAAATTGCCCGGAGTCACCGTAAAAATGGTTCGCTGTACTGTAACAGATAATGGAGTGGGAATCAGCGCCAAACAGCGGGAATCTCTGTTTGAACTTTACGTTCAAGACCCTAATAGCCGACAATTAACAGGGCTGGGTTTGGGATTGTACCTCTCCAAGCAAATTATCAAAGCTCACGGCGGCTCGATCGGCGTCGAAAGCACTCCCGGAGGAGGCTCGACTTTCTGGTTTTCGCTACCTGCACTCAACTCGGACGATCCCTCTTTCCCAATCTAAAATCTAAAATCTAAAATCTAAAATGGTATGAGCTATTTGGGCAATGCAAAATCAGTTCAGGCGTTAACGGTTTACGAGGTGTGGCGCGATCGCTTCCTCCGAGATCGGCTGCGCCCTGCTGTCGCAATTGCCATCTTTTTTGCCTTCACAATAACTGTCTATTTTCTGGGCGAAAGATTCTTCGCTGGCCAGGAGTTTAAAAGTGTTTATTTGTACACGAGCGCTGCTGTAGAATTGGGTTTGTTGACCTGTTTTGTGCTGCAAAAAACCTCGATCGGACACCGCTATCCCGGTTTGCTATTTTTGGGTTTTTCGTGGTCGCTGACGGTGGTTGTACAGCTTGGGTTAGCTGTCGCACAAGCCGGGGAATTACCAATTTTTACCTGGAGTTTAGCGTTTCTGATCCAAGCTACGCTGATGCCCGTCCGCTGGCGCCTCCACCTGATTTCTCAACTCGGCGTTTTGTTTTGCCACGTCGGGATAAATTTGGTTTTAAATCTAAGTTTTGCTAAGTATACTCCTTTTAAGTTGACCGGGTTGTACTTATATTTGTTTTGGTTTTGTTTGATTTGCGATTTGTCGGTTTATTGGTACGAATGTCTGCAACGGAAAGAGTTTAGTACGAGGCGCGAGTTGGAATCTGCTTACCAGCAGTTGGAGGTGGCGGAGGCGAAGTACCGCAGCATTTTTGAGAATGCCGGCGAGGGAATTTTTCAAAGCACTCCCGACGGCCGCTACATTACTGCAAATCCAGCTTTGGCGCGGATTTACGGCTGCGATTCCCCGGAAGAAGTGACGGCAAAGTTTACTGATATCGAGCGGCAGTTGTATGTCGATCCAAATCGCAGAAATGAGTTTTTGCGAGCGATCGAGGAAAGCGGCACAGTGTCGGATTTTGAGTCTAAAATTTACCGCTCAGATGGCAGTATTGTCTGGATTTCCGAGAAGGCGCGGGCAGTACGGGACAGCACGGGCTCCCTGCTTTATTATGAGGGTTTAATTGAGGATATCACGCAGCGCAAACAGGCACAAGAATCGCTGCGGCTGTTTATTCACGCTCTTTCTCACGACTTGCGAAACCCGGTGGCGGGAATGTTAATGGTGCTGAAAAATTGGCAGAATAAAACAGGGGAATCGATCGCAATTCCGCGTTCTGTTTTGGAGCGGATGATTCAAGGTAGCGAGCAGCAATTGCGGTTGATCAATTCGCTGTTGGAAGTTCACGCCGGGGAATTGCGCGGTTTGGTTCTGCACTGCGAACGGGTAGATTTGAGGGCAATAGTTGAAGCGGCGGCGACAGATTTGGAGCCTTTAATGAATGAGGGTCAAGCTACTTTTAAAAATTTAGTCCCGGATGATTTACCAGCCGTCAATGCTGACTATACTCAGTTGTGGCGCGTATTTTCTAATTTAATTGCTAATGCTTTAAAGCACAATCTGCCTGGACTGAATTTAACAGTTTCAGCTAAAGTCATTCATGCGGAAAAATCAATTTTCAATCAAAACGCAGCGAAACATAAGAGCGAGCAGTTACCAATTCCCCCCGAACAATTCCCCATTCCCCATTCCTCAAGTAGCATGATTCGCTGTACAGTTGAAGATGACGGGGTGGGAATATTGCCGGAACAGTGCGAACATCTTTTTGACCTTTACGTTAGAGGCGATCGCTCCCGACACTCTGTTGGTTTGGGTTTAGGTCTATATCTTTGTCGGCAAATTATTGGCGCTCACGGCGGGGAAATTGGGGTAATTAGCAGTCCCGGTGCAGGGGCTATTTTTTGGTTTACTTTGCCTCTGGCTGAGAATAGCAGGTGAATTTTTTGTCTGTTTAACTACATTTGATACTTTGGTTGTACCGTTGCAGGTTGTTTTGAGTGGCTCCAGCCGAATTAGTCGATCGAACTATTGATATTAATTTAAAACCGTGGTATAATTACCGCAATGTTTTTAATAAAAAAAATTCTATATTCACATTTACTTTAGAAATAGCATTTAATCTAGAAAATCTCTAAAACTAGATAAAAAATCTGCAATTTATGTTTGTCCATAAAAGCTCAGAAAATACAGCTAAAGACGATGCAGCTAAGTACGACTCAGCTAAATATAACGAGCGGTCGTTCTCAACTTTAATTCGGGCGCTCCGTCTTTCCCAAGGTTACTTTTCTTTCATTTTAGTCAACTGCAATTCCCTAGCTTTGCGGCAGCAAATAGTCGATCGGCTGCAAGCAAATTGTGCCGTGAAACCGCGACAACTGTTTTTGCCCGAATCGGCGACAACTCTCTACACGACAATCGCAGCAGAACTAGACGGCGAAATGCCTACAGCTTTAATGATCCTCGGTTTGGAATCAGTGGAGACGATCGATAGATTGCTAGTTTCTACCAACCTACTATGCAGCGAATTCAGCAAAACATTTTCCTTTCCCGTCGTTTTTTGGGTGACGGATGAACTTCTGAGAAAAATCATTCGCACCGCCCCGGATTTATACAATCGGATGACGACAATTAGATTCATCAGTCATTAGTCAGTTGTCAGTTGTTAGTTGTTAGTTGTTAGTTGTCAGTTGTTAGTTGTCAGTTGTTAGTTGTTAGTTGTTAGTTGTT
>NZ_JAUBRJ010000045.1:0-60761 GCF_036701805.1 Microcoleus sp. N3A4 | reverse complement strand
ACTGCTTTTGGACCAGGGCATTGCCATGACTTTAACTTATTCAAAAAAAGTAAAGTTCATTTTCATCCCGCAACCAACAGCTTACAAGATAGTGGCTATCAAGGGATAAAGGACTATCACACCAATAGTTATATCCCTAGAAAGAAACCTAAAAATGGGAAACTTTCTCAAATAGAAAAAGACTACAATCGAGTTTTAGCACAGGAGCGAATTGTAATTGAACACGTTAATCGGAGTCTCAAAATTTTTAAAATATTGTCGAGTCGTTATCGGAATCGCCGCCGCCGTTATGGTCTGCGTTGTAATTTGTTGTCAGCAATTTACAATTATGAGTTAGCTGTAGGGGATTAAATTTAAAACCTCTAATTATAACATATATCTTTTTTGCAAGAGGTCTAATATAGCTCGATCGCCAAAATATCCGGTACCGATAAAAAATTTATTACCTTAAAAAGTCAAAATACAATCTATAGAAATTATAAATAATCCGTAGTGAAATAAGTAGCACTCCAGTCCCCCCCAAGAAAGGACAGGGCAGTTTCATTCTGCTGAAACCCGCGCTGCGCTCTACTTCCGGGCTAATAGCCCTCCCGGGGGTTAAAACCGAATCAAATAGTAATATGCAGTCGTCTTCAGAGGAAATTTGCTAAATTCCGACAGGGATTAAAACCCCTGTCGGAATTTAGCTTCCAGAAAAGGAAACAGTGTTATTTGAGATTAGTCGATCGCGTGTGCCATTTTTTTGGCTGCTCGTTGAGTTCTGTCAATATTTCGATTCACTTTCTAGCGAACCTTGTCCGAGGCATCTTCAGCGTTCTATTTTGCATTGCGCGCTGCATCTTTGACATTTTCTTGGACTTTATCGGCATTATATTTCAGCGACTCAGTACCCTCTGCTACTCTTTCTTTTACTCCTGCGGTGGCTTCTTTAACAGCGTCTTTTGCTTCTTTCAAGCCTTCGCGAGTGTTTTCTTTAAGATTAGCAAACCCTTGTTTGGTTTTATCGCCAAAATCATCAGCTTTGCGCTGAGCCGTGCGAACATTCTCATTCACCTTTTCACCAATTTTGTCGAGTTTGTCTGACGCATCGTCTCCTACCCGTCGCACGTTTTCGCCTACATTGTTGCTAGATTTGGTGTCGATGCGCTGCTGCGCTTGCTCTTTCAGAAGCTGAGCTTTTGCTTCTACTGATGTCAGCTTTTGGTTTCTGGGATCGACATCGCTGTACTCGTTCATGCCGCCTTTGTATTCGGAAGTTACAGCCTCTGTCGGCACTTCTTCTCTAATTTGGTCGGCAGTTCTTCCTGCGATCGCATCAGCTTTTCCTGCCGTTACATCAGGGCGACTGCAGGCAGTGCTCACTAATACTAAAATGCCAGCCAGAAACACTGTTAAAATTTGTACAGCTCGAATTTTTTTCAGAAATGCAGTTAGTCTCTTCATAAAAATGCTCCTTTCTATTGTGAGATGCTCAAATGCCTAGTGGTTCTGTAGATGGCTAGCATTACAAATTACCAAATTAGACACTTAAACACTTTTTTAAGTATACGAATAGAAACAGGAGCTTTTCATCTATCCCAAGTTACATTCCTCAAGTTATAGTAGAAGGAAGAAAGAAGAAGGAAGAAGGAAGAAGGAAGAAGGAAGAAGGAAGAAGGAAGAAGGAAGAAGGAATGGACAATCCTCAATCTTCTACCAATTATTAAAAGTCGCATCCGCACCGGACACGGCAATTTCGTTTCCCTACATGGCTGTTTTGTTCTCCATGCGCGCACTATGTTGAAATGTTTTGCGTGTTCGGCTCAAAAAAAACCTTCCGGTCAGGAACCAGAAGGAATGAGGTGTATGATCTCAAGTACAACAAGGTCTTTAATCGCAATTGTCGTCGCACATCCCGATCGCACACATCTGTCTAATGGCTGAAAGTATCTGGACAGTTGCTAAGGATTTTGAATCGCTGTTTTTAGACTCTTGCAGAATTCGCCGATCGCTTCTAAACCCTGTTCTGGAGTACCTTGGGCCAAGCGTTTGACAAAAGCACTGCCAACAATCGCAGCGTCTGCACCCCATTCTTTCACTTGGCGAGCGTGTTCGGGTTTCGATATACCAAACCCGACGCCGATGGGTTTGTCGGTGATGCTGCGGAGTTCTTGCAGCAACTCTTTTGCTCGCGTTTCTAAGCCTTCGCGCACTCCGGTAACCCCCGTCACGCTGACCAAGTAAATAAATCCTTGAGACTCCCGAGCGATCGCTTCTATGCGACTTTTGGGACTTGTCGGAGCAACTAATAATGTTAGTTCAATCCCTAATTTGTTGGCAGGTTGGATGAGACTGTCGGCTTCTTCTAAGGGCAAGTCTGGTACAACCAATCCCTGAACTCCAGCACTTTTGATTTGCTGCAAGAAGGTTTCTATACCTCGGTACAAAATCGGATTGTAGTATGTGAAGAGAATGATGGGCGATCGCAAATTCGGACTAACTTTCGCTACCATTTCCAGCACCGCATCTAACCGCGTTCCCCGCTGCAGGGCCCTAGTAGCGGCGGCTTGAATCACCGGCCCGTCAGCTAGCGGGTCAGAATAGGGAACGCCAAGCTCGATCGCATCTGCACCGTTATCATCCAAAATTTGCAGTGCTTTAGCCGTTGTCTCCAAGTCTGGGTCGCCAGCAGTAATAAAAGGAATCAATGCACATTGGTTGCTTTTTCGCAACGTTTCAAAACAATTAGAAATAGTCATTAGTTATTAGTCATCAGTCATTGGTCATCAGTCATCAGTCATTAGTCATTAGTCATTAGTCAACGGTCATTAATTGGTAGTCAATATTCCTCATTCCTTAGTTTTTAGTCTGCAGCCCTTATTTCACCGTTTAGTGCTAATAACTAATAACTAATAACTAATAACTAATGACTAATGACTATTGACTATTGACTAATTATCTTTTTCCTGCTCTATTTCGGCTTGAAGTTTGGCTAATTCTTCAGGAGTGAGTTCATCGAGCCGCTTCTGCAAGACAGCTTCTTTGTACTCTTGTAGTTGCTGACTGTAGGTCATATTTTGAGTAAGTGCGCGAAATAAATAAGTCACCAGCCAGCCAATCAAGCCGGCGACCAAAAATAACTGACTCCAAATCCCTGCATTCATGCTGTCGAGTCCGGCGAATTGCAGCAGCAAGTAGACAAACCCACCTGCTACAAAAAAGCCGATCGTGATTCCAATTACGTCAATACGTCGCATTTAGGCTTCAATCTGCCGCCGTTTGGGCCGAAAATTCAAAAATGGAGCTAGGAGAAACATACCTGGGAAGAAGAAGAACATCAAGAAGTACATGAAGCCGCGCTCAACAGAGGTAGCCACGTACCAGCGGGTGTTCAGGTAAGCGTAGGTAGCCGCGGGTACTACCAGGAGGTAGGCTCCTGCCAAGACGGCGTAAAGCAGTAAGGTAATATACATAGATTTGCTTTAGGGGAATAATAACACGGGTAAGTGGGATGGCACGCTCCGCTAGCTGGTTAACTATTGTACCGCTTGGGGAGATCCAGCGCGACTTTTGAGAATTTTTTGATTAGGGGTTGCGTAAATTGGGGTTTTGGCTGTAGAATAAAAGGCTGTTGTTGTGATTGGCTCAAATCCACAGCAGCTTCACGAAAGGGGGGCGTGGCGGAATGGTAGACGCTACGGACTTAAAATCCGTTGACCCGAAACGGTCGTGTGGGTTCAAGTCCCTCCGCCCCCATGAATTTCCATCCTTTCTCAGTCAATGGTTTCAGATTTATTGTCCGAACCAGAGTTCTGTTTTCCGCTCATCTTTCGCTCAGTTCCGCTCTTGATAGTGGTCGAGTATTTCCAAAACCACCTCTATATCCGCCAAGTTTGCCCCGGACTTTTTGCGCCTGGTTTTCAATTGGTTGAGCAAGTCGGCTGGCTCTGGAAATTCTGCGACGATCGGAGCTGACTTTTTACTTTCATCCCGATCGCCCTGCACTTCCTTGAGTTCTTGCTCCAGCATCTGAACCTTCAGTCCTAAATCGCCGTTGCGCTCGTGTAACTGATTCAGTTCTGCATCCCATTCTGCAAGTTGCTTGTTGGCCGCTTTCAATTCCTGCCTGAGTGATTCATCGTTGCCATCGCTCAGGCACTCAATTTTCCCAGCCGTTCCTCAATGGCGGCCATCCGCTCCATCACGGGGTCAAGACTTGAACTTACAGCTTTGTCTACAACGTCTACAATATTTGTAGACGCGACGCTATCATTGCTTCGTGTAGACAAATTTGTAGACAGTGTAGACAGCGCGTTAGTGTTGTCTGGCGTAGACAGTGTAGACAGTGCTTTAGACGTGCCTGACACTTTCCTGAGAATGCGTTGTGCAGCTTGACTTACCGACTCATCCTCTAGTCTCTGAGCTTCTATCCAGTTGAGGAAGTGACCGGAAGCTCTGAACGATACGACTTGACTTTGACTCATTGTAGACACCTGTATACAGCATTTGTCTACAATAACTGATTTCTGTCTACACTGTCAACAAATTGTCTACAAACTTTGTTGACATGAAAATCGCTCCTAGTGACATACTTATAGCTTTAGAGTTTGATACGATCAAAACGTGGGCCGGGGGGGACAGCTCTTGTGGCCCGCCCCCCCCCGGCCGCGACAGTCAGATTTAAGGCGCCGCAGGCAACCGGGTCTTAGTAATACCCGGTATAACTAAGAAAAATAATAATAAATTAATATATTAGAAGGCTCAATCTGTTTGGGATACAGCCATTTTTGAAACGATATAATTAATCAATATTTCCTTTGATTTCATGATTAAATCAGTTAAGGCTACCAGACGCGGCGGAAAGCGATCGGGTGCGGGTCGTCCCTCTACATGGTCTACAAACGATATTAAGGCGATAAGAGTGCCATGTTTATTGGTTGACCAACTGCTAGAGATTGCTCGATACCTTGATGGGCAAGAATGTTTCCCCCGCCCGTTTTATTCTTTTGAGGATGAAGATTCCAAAGATTTTGATGCTCTCAAAGCCATGCAGTTAAATTACTTGCATAGTTGTGCTGGGGCTTTGACTCACCAAAATAATCAGTTACGCATTGAGATTGAAAGCTTAAAAGCAGAATTAAAATCTGCTAAAAAACGAAGGTTGAGATTGATTTGATTTCTTTTCTTCTCTAGCGGGATTTTTCTGAAGTTCCGCTAGTAACCTCCGCCAAAGTGCATAGACTCCGCCGGAACTTCGGAAAAATAGCCGCCACCAGTGGGGTTACATAAACTTTTGGGTAACTTTCACTGGTGGTTGTTGTGGAAACGATCGCTTAGATTTTCCGCAGATTGCAGAACAGCATGGAGATTATGCGGCCACCTTTCATTCCTTCCCGCTCTTGCCAGTCAACCTTGCAACTGATGCTCGTGTGAATCTCAACGATGCGACCGTGCCAGTTGTAGCTAGAGTCCTCTGGCTTATTGCCAGCCACTTTGTCTCCGACTCTGAAAGCTTTGATGGGGTCAGAGCAAGGAATGCCAGTTAGTAAATCTGCCATTTTTTGTCGCTCGTCATCGGTAAGTTGAGAGAGTAAATTGCAAAGTTCCGCAAAAGGTGAGGAAACTGGGTTGGCAGGGTTGGCAGCGCTGTGTGTAAGGGTTTGTGGGTTGGCAACTGGGTTGGCAGTATTTTTTGCCAATTCACTTGCCAACTCAGTTGCCAACCCTGTAACGCTTGCTGTATCTATTGCCAACTCTGCCAACCCAGTTTTGTGAGTTCTCGTGGAACTTTGCACGAAGTTGATTCCCATTAAGAATTTTTGCCCTCTCCGTTCTGGGTTGTCGCGGTCTTCACAACGATGCTTTGTTAATTTAGGGAAAATCTCGCACAACCTTGCATACAACTGGTTTACAGCTTTCACCGGGGTGTCGTACTTGTTAGAAAGTTCGTTCCAAACCAGCTTTTGCTTGCCCTTGTCGCTGACCTCAATCTCTAAAATCCCAGATTCCACATACCAGTCTTGCAACTGCTGCCACAAATCTGTAACCCAAACACGTCCACTAGCCTGAACCTCCAAACCAACCTCGCGCGCAAACTGCCAAAGGTGCCGGCTTTCTTCTTGAGCTTCCCGCATCGCCTCACGAGTTGCCTTGTAGTCAATACCCTCAGTCAACAGCAGTGGCAACCGCTCCAACATCTTGTTAAGCATCGTCGGCGCAATCCGCTCAAGGATAAAATTCTCATCATCCTTAAAACGCGGGTCAGCTTCCAATTCGCCCTGAGACAAGTCAGCATCACGCTTGTAGGTTTTCTTAAAACTCAGGATGCCATAGCGGTCATCAATGGCCGCTGTCCCCCCAGTGATGGACGGTAGTTTATTGCAGTTGGCCAAAAAGATAGCGGCAGGCTTGTACTCGTAGCTGTCCTTACCCTTGCGCTCAATGTCAAGAGGGTCGCCGGTGATGAACTGCTTAAGACTCTGAATGGTATCCAAGTCTACTTTTGCAGTATTTTCAGAAGCCCAGTTACAGGTGCTTCCTTCAATTCCTGCCAGAGAGAACTTGCGGCCATTGTCGTAAGACCTGAAATCAGACAGCGATTTCCCAGTCATCCCCCGCCCAAAAACAGCGGCCAAAACAGCCCTCAGCGTATCCTTGCCGTTAGACCCCTCGCCGTAGCACAGCAAACCTTTAACGCCCCGCCCCGTCAACTTGGAGCGGACAAGCTTTAAATTCAACGCAGCAGCAGCAGTCCGCAAAAATATCTCACGCTGCGACGGCTCCAAGCATTCCAGAAGGCGATCGCAATCCGTTGAGTCAATGTCGGGGTCATATGTGCAGCCAACATAGGTATAGACTTGGTTAGGGTCATGTGGCACAAGCGAGTGAGAGCCATCAGGATTGATTTTCACTATCCCCTTAGAAGAGTTCAACCCATCAGGATTGATGGTATTAGGGTCTACGGCCACAGCTAAGACCATACAGTTGTAGACCTCGTTAGCACTGGCAGAGTTAAAACGATTGCAGCGATATTTCCCTTTTACGAATTCAGAGTAAGTGCTCAACCAGTCAAGAATACGTCGCTTCTCGGCAGCTTCCGATCGCAGTTCGTAATGAGTTCCAGTGAACTCAAAAAGCTGCCCCGCTATCGATACCCAAGGCTTGTCAGAATACAGTGCCTCAATGGCTTTATGCACGTAGTTTTGCTCTGGATTTGGTGCAGTGTCTGGGATGTAATCATTTGCATTACTGTCATACTTCTGGCATACTACTAATTCTCGCGTGCGCGGGTGAGGAGTTAAAGAAATATTAGGGTTAGAAGCGTCTATTTTGCGATCGCCTTTCTTAACCTGTTTCTCCCACTTATCTAGAGTTGGCGCGCTTGCTACAGCCTCCTTGAACGCCTCACCACCGTTAGCTTTGATGAAATCATCCATCCCTTTAAACTTGGTATCCCAGACCGTGATGTGTACCTCACACCCACACTCAACCAACAAGCGGCCAAACTTCAAAATGGCTGCACGGCAAGATGGGTTGGCCGCATAGTCGGAGTCAAAGTCTATATAGTGAACGGTTCCGGGTTCTGCCCACTCCTTTACAAAGTGTGCCAGTTCCCCGTCTTTACCCCAGTTCCACACACCTGTTAGGGCAATGGTTGCAAGCCCAATACTCAACCCAGCCCCTGCTTTCTTAGTTCCCTCAGTCCAATGGCGAACGATGGACTTGTCAGCGTGAACTTTTGCCCAATAATCTTTATCAGGCATTGCTAGGAAGATTGCGTCGGGTTCCATGCCGCTACCTGTGAGGTATTTGCGCGGTTTAGAACCTTCTGGCTGATGCGGTTTGTCGGGTTTGCCTTGTCCGCACCAGTTGCCGGCCCGTTCACCAGTTTTCCAAAGGACGCCGCGACACCACCAGCCCTCCGTTTTGATGGGTTCCTTTGGACGGATGCGCTCGTTGAGTTCTTTGGCGGTAAGCGATTCGATGTTGAGAGAGGCGATCGCTTCTGATACCGCTGAGCCTTCAACCCACTCAGTCAGGTGCTTGCGGATGAAAGCATTAAATTTTAGAAATGCAGAATTTGATGTATCATTTGAATACATGGATTTAGCCCGTCCTCTGGACAGGTTGAACGTTTATAGGTTCCAAAAAGCCGTTGCAATATCAGGTTCCAATTGATGAAGGCAGCGGTTTTTTGGTGTTTGTGGGTTTTGAGATATAGCTAAAATTTGGAACCTAGCTCTTGTTCACCAAAAAAGCATGGTGAAAAAAGCCAGTTTCCCCGTACCAATGGGTTCTTCAGCTTAGGGTTTGTAAATTGGTGTGTTGCATCCTTGGTACGCGCAGCCCGCGTAGCTGCCAGTTTCCCGGACTCTGCTTAGATCCGCCCTCCCGCATGACTCTACTTTGGAAAGATTCCCGCAGAAATTTGCTTAAGGATATTTCAAAAACCCACTCAAGCCGAACATCTTGCGCCTACTCTTTCTGATTCCAAAGCTTTTTCTCGGTCTAAACGGCCGAGAGTCGCCTATAGATTAAGCTGTGTCGCCACAGCCTGGGACTCCACCAATTGCCTATTTGGTCTTAACAGATAACCTAAAGCACCCTTGTTTCTAGGGCCACCCTTGCGGGGCTAGGACTGTTTTACTTGTCTTGAATTTTACCTCAAGTTTGGTTCGATCGCCTCTTGCCACCGAGTACCGCGTCATAGGGCTTCGGCTGTGGTTCGTTGGGATTGGGTGCTGTGGGTGCAGATGTTATTACAAGCGGTGTTCTTACGTTATTTAGGTAGTAGGCAAACTTATTTGCGTCACCCCGCTGAGCATGATATTTTTCCTTGCTATTCCACACGCAACCCTTCGTTCTTAAAAATGCCAAGGTGTTGGTAATTTCTGTTTTAGTTCCTATCACTCGGAAGCTTCCTAGTTGTAGTGATTCACTCATTGAGTTTCCCCTCAAACTGTTTCAAAATTGACTCTAATTTTACCTTGCCATCTGCAAATTTTCGCCCTCCCATTTTGAGGACATTCTCAACAATCCAAGTCACCGACTTGCCCGCTGACATTGACTTACAAACTTCCAAGTAAACTAGGTAATCTGGGTTATCGGAAGTGGAAGCGCTATTCTGTAAGTCGTTTTCATACATAGCTTCCAGCGATTTACGTTCAGCTTCCACGTCAAGCCCAGGGGAAGCCAGCATAAGTTCCGCTTCCTGCTGCCTTTGTTGCTGTGAAACGTAAGCTGATGTTGAGATTTCATCAATTACATCAGCGGTAATAGCCCGCTCCTTAATTACCTCGATTTCGGCTGACTCAGACAGTTTGTAAGCAATACTACCAGCCTTCACAGCACAGGCAATCCCCGCACACAAACTCATACCCTGGACTGCTTTGTGCCAGCTTACTTTTTTGTCAAGTGCGCTCAAAGGAGCTAGCCACAGCGCCACTGCTGACGCGCTCAAAACAAACATTTTTAGGTGCATACAAACACCCCCAAACCTATCAGCAACACAGCCAAACCGCTGACCAAAAGTGCCTGCAATTGGGTGACTGAGATTTTCAGTAGTTGGCTGAGGGAGTAGTCCAACAGCCAGCACATTACCCAAGCGATTGCGACTGCTGCTAGTAAAAAAGCGATCGCTCTTGTTGCCATCGGATGCAAACTCGCTATCCACCCCAGAAGGGAGGAAGCGATGCATCCGGCAACAAAATAGTTAGCCAGATACATCGCTTTCATTAGTTCGCCCATCCCGTGAGTTTGGCTTTAATCGCATCAATCCGAGTCCTGGCGTCGGAGTCTGCTTTATCTATCCCCAAACCTAGCCGAGCATAACCAGGGCGCAGACCGTGGAGTTTTTTCGCCAGACCAGCGTTAGCCCGTACCTTGCCGAGCTCATTTTCGGCAACCGCTCCCTCATATTTGCGGTGTTCTTTGTGTACAGTTTTGTCGGCCGCTTCAATTTTGGTCAAAGCTTTATAGCCTCGTTTGGATTGTCGGGCACCATCAACTTTTTCCTTTGCCAGTTCCTTCAGCCCGTCTGCCTCATCCTTTGTGAAATATCGGGGAGCTGGCACAACGGGTACACTGCGGACTGAGCCGAAGTTACCAGGATTTGTAGGAGTTATAACTCCGGCGTCAGTAGCCGCCAAAACTTTTGATTTGTCTATGGCGTGTCCGCCGTCGTTGGCAGCCGAAAGTTTACCAGCGTCGGACTGACCGCTGCCAAATAGTCGCAGTTGTAAGCTCATAATTTTGTCCCTATTTGAATGTTGATGCGAACTGGGGAGGGAAATAAATTCAAGGGATTGATTTGTCGCCACATGGACATTGCCAGCACAAAGACTCCCGCCGATGCGAGTACGAGTGCGATGAGTTGCCCAAAATCAACCCAGTCCAAAAAGGTGGAATTCTGGCGGGTAAAACCGCAGACAGGAAATGAACCGTCGTTAGTCCAGTCAAGAGTGTCTACACTGTCTACAGAACCGTCTACACGAAGCAAGTCAGGTGTCGTGTCTACAGCATTGTCTACAAAGTCTACATTATCTAGGGTTTTGTCTAGCAGCGTGTCTAGCGTTTCGCGGTCAACAAGGTACACTTCAAGCAGCGCTTCCCACGTAGAAGTTTTTGAAAGCTTGCCAAACTGTCGGGCGTCTTCATTGGTGAAGCCACAGGAAAAAGCGATCGCCTTGAGTTGGTCGATGCGACGGTAGCTGACAATGGGTTTAGTCATGTTCAACCGCCTGCATTAACTTAAAAGCTTCCTCCAACTTATCGTTAAGAAGTGCAAGACTTGCTGGAACGTATTCGTAATAAGCATCGAGTAGTAAGGAAGCTTGAAAACACCTTGCATCATCCAAAAATTTAGATTCAGTCAGGCAAGTATCAAGACATTCAAGAAAAATTTCTCGGTGGCGAGTATTGGCAAGTTCGTCCACGCTACGACGAACCAATAAAAAAACTCGGTCAAACGTTTTGCGGTCAACAACAATTTTGTCGTTTGACTCAAACGTAAAGAGTTGCGATCGCCCGCAAGGACAATCGGCTGAAAGTGGCATAATTATTAAGCTCCAAGCGTTGGAATAGAACGGTTGGGGAAGTCGTGACTTGGTTAGCGGGTCCAATCGCTAGTCAGTCGCGCATCAATCTTCCTTAGTTACTCACGATTGCAGACTCACAGTTCCTTGTCAACACAGGGACTGTAAAGTTTTGTTTCAAGTTATTCAGTGAGTAACTCCATCACTTCGTCGGGCGTAATGCCGTAAATAGCGGCTAATAACTGGATATTTTTTGCATCGCCACCCAATTGTTTAAGCACCCCAATTGCACTACCCAGAGGAATAGCTTCTTTTGTTGAATGAGTTAGCAAGTCAATTGTCGTCTTAGTATTGGCTCGTTTTTTATAAGTACCTTCATTCATCTGTGTTGAATGCCCCAAACTCTTAGCTCTCGTTTCTTGAGACATTCCCGCCATTTGACCATTAAGATTCGCCAAATGACGTAACGCATGAGACTGAGTAAAACCTTTGTTCCATCTTTTCAAAGCTCTCCTAGCGCGGTCGTTGTAGACACCAACAATCACCTTGGGATTGCTTGAGTTTGAATGAATTTCAGGCAACTTGCCTGTTCTAATGTCTAGACGCTCTATCAAGTCATGATGAGTAGGCGGAAGCATGGGAACACACAATCGGCAGCCTGTTTTGGTGGTGGTATCTAATAGTGTTTTGTCACCAACTACAGCAATCATTTTTTTATTGTTTGGCTCAGTCAAGGCAGGGATGATAACACCATCCTTTGTCTTAAATGGTTTGTCTATATTCTGAACGGCAAAGACCTCGTGAACTCGGAAGCCGTACACTACTTGCATCGAAAACACCCACAACCATCGCTTACGCGATTCCAAATTATAGCGTTTATCATCATCAGGGATACTCAATACATCATCGTGAAGCTTCAAGAATTCATTGACCGATAAGGTTTGAAGGTCTTCACGAAATTCTGTTTGCGTACCGTCAATCTCTTTAAGGCGAATGAGCAAATCGGTATTACCAATAGCCTCAGCTAGCTTCCGCATAGCGCACAGGCAGTTTTTAAAACATTTAGTCCCTGGTTTTTTGCTGTTAACTACTGACAAAATGTCTATTAAATTTACAATCCTATCTTTTGGCAATAGCTTGAAATAGTCCCCATAGACACATCTCCAAGAATACTGCTGACTAATGCTATTTCTGTCGCGCTGCTGACGGCGTTTAGTACGTCCATCCCAGTATTCTTTTTCTACTTTTGCGATAGCTTCACTGAACGTCATTAAATCATTCTTGACGACGTTCTTTTCTAGGATTACATCATCGTACCAGCTTAAAAACTGACTCTCACTAGAGAAAGATTGTAGTGCGCTAGCAACTAGGTGAGTTTTTCTCAGAGCATCAGTAATACCTTGCATCGTTAGGTAGCAGCCACAGGTTTTATTGACCCGCTTGTCACCTAGTTTGAATTGGAGGGTAATGTAAGACCCCTTAGCCTTGCTATCCTTCTTTAGTCCTACCCCTTTGGGGCATTCTTTCTGTGCTTGCTTGAAGTAGTCGAGAATCCGCTCGTAGCCGATCAGGTAATCAGCACTGGTGCTTACTGTGACGGAATTAGATTTCTCGCTCATTTTTCGCTCAATCCTCTAACAGTGTTGAGTTTGCTTGCTGTATTCAGCGTACAGCAAGCTACTTAGTTTTCGCTCAAATGCAAAACAGAACTTTCAGTGTGAGTCAAAAGAAGAGCTGGAACGACGCAAAATCGTAGATTCAAAGCAAGGCGCTAATTCAAGTCCCTCCGCCCCCATAAAATTTAGGTTGAAAGTGCGATACACGCCGATTCTCGACTTCTGAAAAAAATCGTGAATCTGTGTGTATCGTGTTTTACGCAGCAAGGGGCAAAGTAATTACAAATTCCGTGCCCTGTCCTATTTGAGAATTTACCTCAATTTTGCCGTGATGCTTGGCAAGGATTTGATCGGAAATAGCCAATCCCAATCCAGTGCCTTTGCCGATCGACTTTGTAGTAAAAAATGGGTCAAATATCTGTTGGGCACTTGCGGATGCAATTCCCGGCCCGTTATCCCGAATCTTGACGGTGACAGTATTGTCTGCCGCAAATTCCGTGCTAATCCAAATGGTTGGCGAATACCCTTTGTCTTCCTTTTTTACCTCCTCCAACGCATCTATGGCATTGCCGATCACGTTCATAAATACTTGATTTAGTTGCGCTGGATAGCACTCAAGCGCAGGCAACTTGCCGTATTGTTTAATAACTTGAATACCTTGTTTGAGCCGGTGATTGAGAATTACGAGGGTGCTGTCTATTCCTTCGTGAATGTCGGCTGATTTCATTTTTCCGTCGTCCGATCGCGAAAAATTCCGCATGGATACGACAATTTCGCGAATGCGATCGGCTCCCATTTTCATCGAAGAGAGGGTTTTTGGCAAATCTTCTCTGAGAAATTCGAGTTCAATGTCTTCGATGCGCTCTAGAATTGCATCTGGTGGGTTTGGATAGTATTCTTGATAGAGAGTTACCAGGTCTGCCAAATCTTGGATGTACTGGTTGGCATGGTCAATGTTGCCGCCGATGAAGTTGACGGGATTGTTGATTTCGTGGGCTATCCCTGCAACCATTTGACCGAGAGACGACATTTTTTCGGTCTGAATTAATTGGGATTGAGTTTGTTTGAGTTCTTCTGTATACTCGCTAACTCGCTGAATCAAGTGATTGAAAGAGGTCGCTAAAACTCCGATTTCGTCTTCGGTTGTGACTGGTACTTGCAGGTTAAAATTCGATTCGCGAGTGACTTGCTGAGCAAAATTAGTGACGGTTTCGAGGGGTTGGGCGATCGCGCGGCTGGTTTTCTCCGCCAGCGCGACGGCGATGAGGGCTGAAATTAGCATACTCGCCAGAATAATGCGGTTTCGCAAACCTTCAGCTTCTTCTAATGCTTTGATTCCTTGCTGCTTGTGAATTTGTACTGTAGAAATTAGCTCGGTTAAACTCTGAGCAAGGTTATCTAGTACGATCGCCTCTTGGCCGCTGCTAGTCCTCAACATTTGTAGCTGTGCGGACTCGATGCTGTTGGGAGGCAAATTCCAAACTTCCGCATCTTTTAACTGCAATTTAATTAGCTGACTGTAGTAATCAATGACGAGGGCAGATTTTTTCAATATAGCCTGGAATGCTGCCTCTTCTGTTGCTAGTTCCTCGGGATTTTCTCGTGCGAAAGATGCAATTTCAGAAATCAAATTTTTCGCCTGATTGATTTGCCCGAAAAACCTATCTTGTTCGTATTTCAGCCCCACCGTGTTTCCCAAAACGACTGGCAATCTCGTCGCGTGCGATCGGGCTTCAAATACGGTATTTTGCAAATTTTGCAGCAGTTGCTGCTGCTGTTGGGCAACATTTACCTGAACTAAAGCTTGCTTGCGAAAGTAGTCTCCCAATTTCAGTCCCGCACCAGTTCCCAAAATCGCTATGCCGATAGCTAAAGCATAACCGTAGCTAATTTTTTGGCCGATCCGCAAATGCTTGCATCCTCCCTTTAGCCCACTTAGATTAATAGTTGAAGTCTGTAACAAGTTTTTTTGAGCAGAGCGATATTGCTCTACATTGCTATTTGGGGACTGAGTGTGGGTAAATAATAACATTGGAACTTCCTCCCAAACCAATCAGGAGTAATTGAGCGAATAAAGGCACTTATGCACTTATAGTAAAGGCAGAAAGCAGTTTTGAGTGTTTAATTTAGAATTTTGCAATTTTTTAACTCAAAACTCACAGATCGCAACTCAACGCTTCCCCTAGTATCTCTGTTTTTAGACTAGAGTGTTTGTGATCTATATCAACAATTTATGTGATTATACGCAGAGTGACCAAATTTACGATCGCTGCGATTAGTATTTTTAGTTAGTTGGGGCAGAAGGCCCAACTACGGGTTCTCCCCGTTTTTCTTTTTCTGCCAGTTCTAGGTTTAATTCCAGCACTTTTGCTAATATCATCGCTGTCAGTGAGTTTAAAGAGCTGACTTGTTGGTTATTCAAAAAACTTCTTGTAAAGTTGAGTAATTCCCCAGTGTTTGACGAACATTTGTTGAGTGCGGTACAGTGAAGTAGTAAGATCGAAGCGCCATCGCCTTTCTCATTCCTAAACATTTTTCATTCTCATACTGTAGTAGGTTCAATCATGGTAAAGTATCACTATGAAGGATATTCCGCCGGAAAACACACCGTCTTACTCAGAGAAAACTTTGGAACTGCCAAAGTGTATGCACAAAATGCACAGTCAGTGCTTAACAAAGCGACTGGATTTATCAATGCTTACGATTTCACGCTGAATCCTTATCGCGGGTGTCAGTACGGATGCAGTTATTGTTATGCTGCTGCTTTTAGCCCTAATTCACAGATGCGGCAGGATTGGGGAAATTGGGTAATTATCAAGCAAAATGCAGCGGAAATTTTAAAGAAAGAGTTGCATAGTTGGTACAATAAAAACCCCGAGCGACCACCTAGCATTTACATGAGTAGTGTCACAGATCCGTATCAGCCAATTGAATCTAAACAGCTATTAACTAGGTACTTGTTACAAGTGATGGTTTCCTATCAACCGACGCTGGTTATCCAAACTCGCAGTCCTATGATAACTAGAGATGTCGATATTTTACAGCAATTTCAGCGGTTGCGAATTAACATGAGCATTCCCACTGGTAGCGAAAAAGTGAGGAAAGATTTTGAACCAAAATCGCCGAGTATTCCTGCTAGACTCAAAGCTATTGAAAAACTGAGATACAGCTTTCCTTACCGAGAAAATTGCGAAGTCAGATTTTCTATAACTGTGACGCCACTACTCCCTACCTTACCGGAAGATGAAGCTGATTTTATTAACAAGCTGGCAGTGGTGGATCGGGTGGTGATTCAGGATTTTCATGCCAGCAACGGGCGATCGCTAATTGCGTCAACGCGCTCAGAAGCATTAGCTCTTAAACAAAAGTACGCTTGGTGGTACAATAGCGAACAAGAAAGTTATCAAACATTTAAAAATAAATTAATTGCGATGCTTCCGGGGGTTGAGATTATGGAAGGTAAAGAGGGATTCGGCTATGAGTAATCCGCTAGTAAATTGGTGGCGTTCCCATAAGTTTAACGAAGCCGTTAAGAGTCAAAATAATCGACTTGCCAAACAACTGTTAAAACAAATACAAAATTCCGGTGCAAAACTCTCATGGCAGCAGAAGCTATTTAAAGAGCGCCTACAGCTTGAGAAATTATTGCAGAAAAAAAATGACCGCATCAAAGAAGGCGATCGGCATTTAGCAGAATTAGAACTGCAACTAAGCTTCGGGCAACTTGACGATTCGCTGGCGCGGATTGATGAATTAACGTTGTTTCCAGACAAAAAATTTATTGAATATATTTCAAAATCTTTCAACTTGATAGACTGCGATGAAAGTATGATGCAATGCACTGGCATTGATGAGAAGGTATTTAATAATTTTGAACAACATCTGGCTGGCTTCATCAAGAACGAACTTAATAACTTCAGCCGTGAAAAAAATAATGTTGATTATTTACTTCAGCAAGCTATTGACGATATTCAAAAGCTGAAAGAAGGACAAGATCCTCAATACAATTTTGAGCTTAGTCCTCACATCTATTTAATGAGGTATTTCCTAGATAACGTTTATTGTACATATCTAGCTTGGTTCTTGATTTACAAGGCAGGGTTATTACCAACTACAGTCAATATCCTTGATATAGCGGCGGGGCCGGGTACTGTTGCTTACGGACTCGGTTTGTTGCTGCAAAGCAGTAGCGACTTTTTTTCAATGCCGCCAATGCACATATCCTACTACTCTCTGGAACAGCAAAAAGCTTTTCAATATCGCGGACTCCAGTTTTGGCGGCAATATATGGAACCCCAGGCGATCAATGCTTACTTTCGGTTTGACACTTCTAGTATCTTTGATAGCGCCAATCAATCTAAAAGGCTGCCCAGAAAATTCTTTGACTTTATTGTGATTTCTCACTGTTTTTTTTACGATGATGAGAGAAGAGAAAAATCCCATCAAATTTATAAGGATATATTTATAAATACCCTGACAGATTCGGGTTACGTTTTGCTAATTATTCAAGAAAGAAAGTTGCTTAAGGCGTACAATGTTCGTCGAGTTAATGATTGCCAACAGGAGCTAAGTGTAGTAAAACAATTTGTTGATGAGCTGGGCTTAAACTTGGTTTGGTATAAATATTTACGCTCAACCGATAGCAGGACATCCCATCCTAACTTTGCAAAATTTGCTAAAGAAAATCTACCTTTACAGAAATTTATCAGTCCGCTTTTCCGCCAGCACTTTAAGTTACCTTATGACTTAAGTTATGCAGTTGATGACTATGTGATATTGGCAAATAAATAAGTACAAAATACTTCCTTGGCCCGCCAGGGAATTAAGTCCCTGTCTAATAGCCAAAGTCGGTTTAAACCGACTGAAATACTAACTTGACAGTCCTCTTTTAGAGGACTTCAGCTTTGATGCAGGGGTTTCAACCCCTGCCGGATTGCATCAGTGACCGATCATCCAAGGTCGTCCGCCTCGGTGTTCGCGATTCCGCTGCGGTTTAGGTTCCTCACAACGCTTAACTAGCTGCGGTTCCTGATTTTCCTGACCCTTCAAACGCAGCTTTCCAGTTAGAATCATCGGCGGGGAAAAGATGCGTTTAGCAACAGTTTCGCAACTCGGGCAAAGCACAGGTGTATCTGATTCGGCAAGAGGGCGCCACTTATCAAAAATGCCGCAAGTTTCACACCTAAAATCGTAAAGAGGCATAGCAATTTTGGATTGTAGATTTGGATGCAATGAGTAGGCGGCGGGCAGCGCCCGCCTTAATAATTAAGACGGCAGAATATCCATCTCAAAAATTTCTGTCGGTAAAGCAATTGTGCAGCAAGCATTGGGAATATCCACAATGCCGCTGATCCTACCTTCAACTGGTGCACAGCTTAACAGCAAATACGCTTGTTCTCCGGTAAAACCAAACTTTTTCAAATATTCGATCGCATTCAAACAAGCTCGCCGATAAGCAACGTGGGCATCCATATAATACTGTTTGCCCGTAAATTCATCAACAGAAATCCCTTCAAAAACCAGGTATTCTGAATAGCGCGGTTCCACCGGCCCCGGTTTGAAAATTGGGTTGACCATTGCGTATTTATCCATACCGCCTTTGATAATATCAACGTGGAGGTCGATAAACCCCGACATTTCAATTGCGCCGCAGAATGAAATCTCCCCATCTCCTTGAGAAAAGTGAATATCTCCCATCGAAAGTTTCGCACCTTCGACATAAACCGGAAAGTAAATTCTCGAACCCCGCGACAAATTTTTAATATCGCAATTGCCGCCGTGTTCGCGGGGAGGAACAGTGCGCGCCGCTTCCGCCGCAACTCGCTCGAATTCAGATGCTTTCAGCGACCCCAAAATTGCATTTTTGGGGTTCGGCAGTTCTGCTAAAGGCGGCACTCGATCGGGATTTGTGGCTACTAATTCCGCTTCCCGTTTGTTCCATTTATTCAACAATTCGTGAGAAGGCGCGCAGCCGATTAAACCCGGATGAGTAATCCCGGCAAACCGCACTTTTGGTATGTGTCTGGAAGCGGTATAAATTCCCTGGAAATCCCAAATTGCTTTAGCAGCAGTCGGAAAATGTTCGGTCAAAAAACCGCCGCCGTTTTCTTTAGCAAAAATTCCCGTAAAACCCCATTCGTCCCCTTGCAAAGCCCCGATATCGAGGATATCGACTACTAAAATATCCCCGGGTTGCGCGCCGTTAACGTAAATTGGCCCGCTCAAAACGTGAACTACTGTTAAGTCTACATCGCGAATGTCGTCGGGGCTGTCGTCATTTTTAATTTGTCCGTCTGTCCAGTCTTTGCACTCGATGCGAAATACATCGCCGGGATTGACGGAAACTACTGCTGGAATATCTGGATGCCAGCGATTGTGACCGACTAATTCCTGTTCTGACATCGGTTTGGTCAAATCAACTTTGAAGAGAACTTGAGGCATAGTCTGCACTCCTTTAGTTACTAATTTTACATGGTATGGGCATCTTCCCCGATCGGATGCTTGAGAAATGTAAATTGTTATACTAATTCAGTGCAGATCCGAAAAATTTTTCAGATAACGATTATCATTATTTATAAAATAACCGGGCTGCGCGGCAGTTGTGGTATGTTTTTGATAGTGAATGTTTTGAATTTCAAAAATCTGTGACTGAAACTTCGATCGCACAAGATACAGATAACGTTAAAAATGGATGGCACGGCTACCTGAATTTAACCTACGCCAACCGCAACGGCAAAACTCAAATTATTCGCAATGAAATGCAAGCACCGCTGAAGGTGCAGCGCCCGTTTTATCCTGAAGGGAAAGACGTTTGTCACAGCGTAATTTTGCACACGGCTGGGGGAGTTGTCGGGGGCGATCGACTTTCCAGCCATTTTCACCTCCAACCCAACGCCAAAGCCTTGATTACCACGGCCGCCGCTGGTAAAATCTATCGCAGCAGCGGACTAAAATCACAACAAAATATTGACATTCAGCTAGATATCGGTGCTAATTTAGAATGGCTGCCACAGGAAACAATAGTTTTTGACGGCGCAATATATCGGCAACATTTGCGGGTAGAATTAGCACCAACAGCGAGGATTTTACTGTGGGAAATTACCCGATTTGGACGAAGTGCTAGGGGCGAAAAGTTCTTGTCTGGAGAATGGCGATCGCACACCGAAGTCTGGCAACAAAACAGCCCCTTATGGATTGACAGACAATTGCTCAAAGGTGGAGAAACAATGATCGAAAGTCCTCACGGTTTAGCAGGAAAACCCGTAGTTGCTACCCTCGCTTGGGTAGGCGAATCTGTTACAGCCAAACTCGTGGAAAAAGTGCGAAATTTGCCATCCGAGGCAACAATTTATCCTGGTAATTCCACCGTCGGCGTGACTCGTATTCCTCACGGCTTGCTGTGCCGATATCGCGGTACATCCACCACCGCAGCTAGAGACTGGTTTGTCAGCATTTGGCACTTGCTGCGCCTATCTTTTTCAGAACGCCCTTGCTGTTTGCCCAGAGTTTGGATAAAATAGGATTATCTTTGAGTTTCAATGTATAGTTGCCCTCCTAACTGTATTATTCATCTCTCTCTTCTCTTCCTCTGCGCCCTCTGCGCCCTCTGCGGTTAAATCATTCACAAACAACCGTAAACGATATCATAACCAAATAATGCGATCGCACTTACAAGAATAAAAATGCAACTCACCCCCCAAGAAAAAGACAAACTGCTGATTTTCACCGCCGCCCTGGTAGCAGAGCGCCGGAAACAAAGAGGTTTAAAATTAAACTATCCAGAAGCACTAGCCTACATTTCCGCAGCCATTTTAGAAGGAGCCAGAGATGGCCTCACCGTCGCCGATTTAATGAGTTATGGCACAACTCTCCTGACGCGGGAAGATGTGATGGAAGGGATACCGGAAATGGTGCATGAAGTGCAAGTTGAGGCGACTTTTCCCGATGGAACTAAGTTGGTGACAGTACACGATCCGATCCGTTAAAAAATCAACCACAGAGACTCACAGGAGGAAAAAATGATTCCAGGGGAAATGATTGTTTTAGCAGGTGAAATAGAATTAAATGCAGGGCGTGAAACAGTACGGTTGCTGGTAGGAAATAAAGGCGATCGCCCGATACAAGTCGGTTCCCACTATCACTTTTATGAAGCGAACGAAGCCTTGGCATTTAATCGAGAAGAAGCAAAAGGAATGCGGCTGGATATCCCCGCAGGTACAGCAGTCCGATTTGAACCCGGAGATGAAAGGGAAGTGCAATTAGTACCGTTTGTCGGCAGTCGTGAAGTCTACGGCTTTAATGGGAAAGTGAATGGTATGTTAGATGAATGAGATTTTTAGATGGATGAGACTTGTTTGCCGAACTTAAAAAGAATAATTAGTAGGAGTATAATTCGATATGTCAGATCAAATTAGATTGTGGGAAATATCAAAGGATAAATTGAATGAAATTACCGAATCTAAGTTAGACTTAGAATCTCGTTTGGAAACCTGGCTAGATAATGATATTTCAATCCTAGCAAATGATCTCTTAGTAATTGGTCGGCAAGTGATTACTGATTATGGTGGAAAACTTGACCTTTTATGTATAGATAGGAACGGAGATTTAGTCATTGTTGAGTTAAAGAAGGACAAAACATCAAGAGAAGTAACAGCACAAGCCTTGGATTACGCCTCATGGGTTAAGGATTTGTCAAAGGAGAGAGTTACAGAAATTGCCAATGCTTATTTACTGACTAAAAATGGCAGTAACTTAGAAGATGCTTTCTGTGATAAATTTAGCTCAGAATTCCCTGATATTTTGAATTATCAGCACAACATTATAATTGTAGCTGCACAGATAGATAGTATTTCTGAAAGGATTATTAAATACTTGTCAGAAACTTATGGTGTGAGAATCAATGTCGCAACATTCCAGTATTTCCGTGACTCAAGCGGTAGAGAGTTACTAGCAAGAAAATTGTTGATTGAGGCTGAAATAAAACCTGTAAATACATCAAAAAAAAATCCCAACTTGACCCTAGAACAATTATCTGAAATGGCAGATAGCAATGAATTCGGAAAAGTGTATAGACTACTTTATGACGAAGTTGTACCAGATATATTTTGGATAAATACAACAACAAAAGGTCTGGCATTGAGAGAAAGAAGTCAAAATGGCAAACTTATCTTAAATCTTTTGCTAACTGAAAGCACGCCTAGGAATGGTCTAAAAGTTAAGGTATACATAGATAGAATTTCAAACTATTTAAACATTGATGCAGAAGAGTTTGCTAATTTGTTACCTAACTATCAAGAAATAGAACAAAATGATTCCTTTGGTTTAATTGCTGAAGGATTCTTTAAAACAGAAGAACAGGTTAACCAGTTTGTGGCAAAATTAAATCAAGTAAGGAGCTAATTAATATGAGTTATAGAATGGATCGCCGCGCTTATGCGGAAACTTTCGGGCCGACAACGGGCGATCGCGTCCGGTTAGCCGATACAGAATTATTCATTGAAGTTGAACAAGACTTCACCACCTACGGAGATGAAGTTAAATTTGGCGGCGGCAAAGTCATTCGCGACGGCATGGGGCAATCCCCTATTTCTAATGCTGACGGTGCAGTTGACACGGTAATTACTAATGCTTTAATATTGGATTGGTGGGGCATTGTTAAAGCAGATGTCGGGCTTAAAGACGGGAAAATTTACAAAATTGGTAAGGCTGGAAATCCTTACATTCAAGATAGGGTAGATATTATTATCGGGCCCGGTACAGAAGTAATTGCCGGCGAAGGAATGATTCTTACTGCTGGGGGAATTGACAGTCACATTCACTTTATTTGCCCGCAGCAAATAGAAGTGGCGATCGCCTCCGGCATCACTACAATGATCGGCGGCGGCACAGGCCCTGCAACGGGTACAAACGCCACTACTTGCACTCCCGGGCCTTGGCATATGTACAGAATGCTGCAAGCAGCCGACGCTTTCCCGGTAAATCTAGGATTTTTAGGTAAAGGAAATAGCAGCCAACCTCAAGGATTAGTCGAACAAATTTTTGCCGGTGCAATGGGTTTGAAACTCCACGAAGATTGGGGAACTACGCCAGCAACAATTGACACTTGTTTGAGTGTCGCTGACGAGTACGACGTACAAGTTGCAATTCACACCGACACTCTCAACGAAGCGGGATTTGTGGAAGCTACAATTGCCGCTTTCAAAAATCGGGCAATCCACACTTACCACACCGAAGGTGCAGGCGGCGGACACGCACCGGATATTATTAAAGTCTGCGGCCAAGCTAATGTTTTGCCTTCGTCCACTAACCCGACTCGCCCTTACACTGTCAATACTTTAGAAGAACATTTAGATATGTTGATGGTTTGCCACCATTTAGATCGGGGCATTCCTGAAGATGTGGCTTTTGCTGAATCGAGAATTAGAAGGGAAACTATTGCTGCTGAGGATATTTTGCACGATTTAGGTGCGTTTAGCATGATTTCTTCTGATTCTCAGGCGATGGGAAGGGTTGGGGAAGTGATTATTCGGACTTGGCAAACGGCTCATAAAATGAAGGTTCAAAGGGGGATTTTGAACGGGCAAGATGCCCGTTCCACTGGGGGTTTTGACGGGCAAGATGCCCGTTCCACAGGCGGAGAAAATGACAATTTTCGGGCGAAGCGGTACATTGCAAAATATACAATTAATCCGGCGATTACTCACGGAATTAGTCAGTATGTCGGTTCGGTGGAAGAGGGGAAATTGGCGGATTTGTGTTTGTGGCGGCCGGCGTTTTTTGGGGTGAAACCGGAACTGGTAATTAAGGGAGGGGCGATCGCCTACGGGCAGATGGGAGATGCTAACGCCAGCATTCCTACGCCGCAACCGGTGCATATGAGGCCGATGTTTGGGAGTTTTGGCGGTGCGATTGGGGCGACTTGTTTGACGTTTGTTTCTCAGGCGGCGCGCGATCGAGATATTGCCGCACAGCTCGGTTTGCAAAAGCCCACTGTAGCAGTTTCGGGTACGCGGCAAATTAGTAAAAGAGATATGAAACTCAACGATTATTTGCCACAGATGGAAGTCGATCCAGAAACTTATGAAGTCAGGGCGGATGGGGAATTGTTAACTTGCGAACCGGCAACAGTTTTGCCAATGGCGCAGCGGTACTTTTTGTTTTAACTGATATCTTGCACCATTGTCAGCAACAGGCAAGATGCCTGTTCCACAACATATAAATTTTCTTGTGGGGAGTAGGAATTGGGCAGGAGATCCCTCCCGTGAAAGGTTTATTGACAATGGTGCAATATCTCAGTTTTAACCGATTATACAATCATGTAGATACAGTCTTTGCAGACATGATTCGCGGCACTCGCGATGCTTTGGGTACCAATGATGACGGCTGGCTCACTTCCGCGAAATATTAGATTTAAAATTAAATGCCGAATTAGTCGTTTTAAGTGCTTGCAATACTGGCAGAGGAAAACTAACGGGTGATGGTGTTATTGGCTTATCTTGCTCATTAATTACTGCCGGAGTTCCAGCATCCTTGCCTCTTTATGGTACGTTCCCGACGCTCCCACCGCTGAATTAATGGCAGAATTCTATCGCCAGTTGCAGCAAAATCCTAATAAAGCTCAAGCGTTGCGACAAGCAATGCTAATCACGATGAAAAAGCATCCCGAACCCAGAGATTGGGCCGGATTTACTCTGATTGGTGAAGCAGAGTAAGAGTTTTTAGCCCACATTCCGCACGTCAATTTGTAGTATGGCCAGTCATACGAAAATTCTGAGCAAGTAATACGAAAATTCTGAGTTATTTGACGTTTTATTTGTTTTGTTTGGGTATAAATACTTAGTTTTTTCTGTTTTGGTGTTTGCCAAACTACCAAACAGGTGTAATAATTACATACTACATTTTGAAGTGCGGAATGTGGGTTTTAAGTGTTCTTTTTCTGGGTGGGATACACTTCATGCTTCGGGTCCCACCAAAGTAGCTCCATCACGCCTTGATTGAGTATGCCCCAGATTCTTTCGGTCGCAGATAAGCGTAAAGAAGTGAGTTCATCCAAATCATCTAGATTCATTTCGGTTAGTCGATCGCGGGCTAGTTTAGAGAGCTTATTAATTGGCACGGTATGATTTTGTTTTTTACTGTCAACCAATATCTCCCGCCATGTCATAGACTCAAAGTTACTGAGTTTCGTTTGAATCTCTTTGAGTTTTTCTCCATCAATGTTTTGCCAACCATAGTAAGAGGCGAGTTCCATTTTTGAAATTCGCCATGCTGGATTACGATTGTAGTAATCTTGAGGATTTTCGGCGATTTTTGGTTGTTTTTGAGGAGCTGGCTGGGCTTTGACTTTTGGCTGTTTTTTCTGCTTGGACATGAGGGACAGGATTACAGGCTGCTGTAGTATTCTGCCATTGCAGCGAGTGTAATTTCCTGATTTCCGCGCTGTGTGGCTGCGAGTCCTTTTCTGGCACCGATCCAGGGTTCTTCTTGATGGGTCAAGTCACTCAGCCACTGGGAAGTCCGATCGCCGTAGAATTCCAGGACTTTATCAATAGTTTCTTTTTGGATCGGGGTGAGATTTTCGGGATTACCTGCGATCGCTGAGACGATAAATTGCCCTTTGTGGTGCTGGTAGAGGTCTGGAATAACAGGCCCGTTTGCCCATGCTTCTACGCTTTCAGGAAACAGGGGGGCATCATCCCAGACTAATGACCATGCCTGAGCGTAGTACAAAAGTTTCTGAAGTTTCATCGCGGGGAGTTCGCCTTTTTTGGCGAGAATATAAGCTGCAACGTCTTGTACAGTTGTCATGCTAATTACCTCCGTTTTCATTGTTGCACTGAAACTTTTCTTAATTCTATTATAGTCCATAAATATCGATAATTGGCGCTAATCTTGGAACCCACATTCCGCACGTCAATTTGTAGTATGGCCAGTCATACGAAAATTCTGAGCAAGTAATACGAAAATTCTGAGTTATTTGACGTTTTATTTGTTTTGTTTGCGTATAAATATTTAGTTTTTTCTGTTTTGGTGTTTGCCAAACTACCAAACAGGTGTAATAATTACATATTACATTTTGAAGTGCGGAATGTGGGTTTTAGGATTTCTGGGAGTGGCACATAGAGTAGGCGGTAAGGTAAATCCTTCAGGACTTATATCAATTCCGGTTGCACCAGAGACATGATTTAGAGGACACGGCAGTGCCGTTTGCCTACTCGGATTAATAGTAGGGACACGGCACTGCCGTGTCCTCGGTATCATTCCGATGCTCCATTTGGCATGATTGTACCGCGCAATTGAGCTCCCCCTAAATTAGCAGTGCTCAAATCTGCCCTAATCAAAATTGTGCCGTGCAAAATTGCCTCGCGCAAATCTGTTCTAGCCAGGTAGGCATCAGTCAGATCGGCTTCACTCAAATTTGCCTGATTCAAATTAGCTCGACTTAAATCAGCCCTCACCAAATTAGCTCGACTCAAATCAGCCATAACTAAATTAGCATTGCTCAACTTAACATCAGGAAGAAATGCACCCCGCAAGTTAGCGCCAGCCAATTCAGCATCAATTAACACAGCTCTTTCCAACTTAGCATTTGTCATTACAGCCCAGGAAAAATTTGTTTCTACCAAAGTTGCTTCAGTCAAAAATATGCCATCTAAAATAGCTTCGCTCAAATTCGCCTGAGTCAGATTTGCTTCGCCCAGAGATGCTTCAGTCAAATTCGCTTGACTGAGATTAGCTTTAGTCAAATCTGCACCTTGCAAATTGACGCCCCGCAAATCTGCACCTTGCAAATTTGCACCCCGCAATTTTGCACCCTCAAAAATCCGCTGCTCCTTGCGTAAATTTGCACCCCGCAAGCACGCACCGCGCAAATCGGCACCTTGCAAATTCACACCTCGCATATCTGCATCGCTCAAATTTGCATCGATAAAAACTGCCAAAGAGATGTTGGCTTTGCGAAAGTCTGCACCTTGCAAAGTAGCTCCGTGGAAGTCTGCATCGGACAAATTTGCTCCGCTCAAGTTTGCCTGATTTAAGTTAGCACCGCACAACTTTGCATTAGTTAAATTTGCGCGCTGAAGGTTAATTCTGGTAAGGTACGACATCGCTAAGTTTGCACCCAAGAGGTCAGCACTGCTTAAATTTACGCCAATTAAATCGGCACCGCTCAGGTATACGCCTCTCAGATTCATACCTTGAAAATCTAGTTCTCCTGATATATATCGCCTTAAGATTTCGCTGGCATTCATATTTTTTTTTGTTGTTAATTAGGTAAAATCTGCTACTTCTACACTTCTGGAATTTCAGTCCTTGCCTTGCGGACTTAGTTTGTGTAGCCCCAGACTTGATTCTGGGCATTTAATGAGCTTAATTCACAAATTCTTGAGTCCAAGCGACCGTTTTGCTGCCTAACTGTCGTCCGTGAATTTTCACATGAGTAAGATATTTTGATTTTAAAGTACACAGTTTTTTGTGAATGTATATAGCTGTAGCCTGTTGGTTTGGTACTTCGGCAGACTCCAGAATGACGTGGAGCCAACCGTCTTTAAATCCGGCTGTAGCAGCAATTCCCTTGGGCTGTAGCAATCGATCGATCAATTGGGCGATCGCCTTTGGTTTGCCTTGTTTTGCCATTTCCACAAGCTGATACTGATTTGCTTTCTGGCTAGAGTTTTCCTGCGGTGTTTCAGAAATATTTTCTGGAATATTTTCCTGGGTTTCAGAAGGATATTTGCCGCTTTCTTTTGACTCCAATTCGCTCAATATTTCCATGAATTTATTTGTAAATTCCTGAATTTTTCCTACATACTCTCTGAGATTTTTATATTTCCAGTACAAACGCTCCTCTGCACTTCTTGTAGAAATTTTTTCGTTCAAAGCAGCTTCTAACTCGGTGAATATATTTTCTATTTGCGCCGTTGCAGAGTTAGCACTTTGACTGACTAATCCTTTCATTTCTTCTTCCAATCCCAACTTGCGTTTGATGGAATCGCTAATATTTCTAATAACAGGATCTGCCGGCTCCAAAATTTCGATGATTGTAGGTGTTTCTGCAACTGAGAATGTTTCTACCAGTTCCTGTTTGAAATCGGCAGCAGAATTATTGCTGCTGGTTTCGGGTTCTTTAAACTGTACATTTTCTGCCGTGTCTGGCACTAAGTAACTCTTCTTGGGGTCATAATGATAGTGAGCCGCAGCAGCTTGAATGATGTGAGTAATATCGCCTGGTTCAAAATAATCGCTGCGCCTGTCAACGAGTTCGCTTTCTTCATACACACTGTTGTTTAAATGTGTCTGATCGCAATCTTCGTTAGCCGAATATTCGGCTTTATCGCGTTCTTCCTGTTGCATTTTTGCGTAACAAGAATTCATCGCTTTGATGATTACGCTCGCAGCTTGGTCGTTTTCATCTCTGTTGTCGAGATTGCTAGCAGTGGTGTACAACAGAGATTCGAGTTCGGCTAGGCTGCCGCAGACATTAAACAGTTGTCGCAGCAGATTGTCAAGTTCTTGAGTTTTAAGCAGCAGCCAGTCGCGATCGCTAAAAGTAAACTGGTGATAAATACTAGAAAAAATTAGGATTTTAGCCCTCAGCGGATTTGTTTGCTGCAAAATCTTTTGTCTGACATCAAATAAATTCCCGGGGTTTCTTGCCCTTTCTTCGCTGGTTGATACTTCCGAACTAAAGTGATCTTCAAATGCAGGAGCTTCCTGACCCCCAAAACTAGATAAGTTTGTTTCTAATTTGGTGAAGTCTTCAAATTCATACAGCCTGCTAAGCTGACAGATTATGAGGTCGGATACTAAAGCATACTCGTTTTTTTTATTAACCTTAGAAACTATATTATTTAAAACAGCTTCAATATCTTCTAACCTGCTATATTTGGCGCAGAGTTCTTCGATTAAACTCCTTACATCTGCGCTGGCGAGTTTGGCCGGATCGTTTTCCCAAAACTCTTTACAAGCAAAAAATATTATTTTTTTAATGCGCGAGAGATGGACATCTTGTTCTAATTCGCGAACAACTTCATCTAAAATAGATAAAGGTTTCATAGTTTTCCTCTCCAAAAAATACCCTGTCAACAGTCAGCAAGAAATAATACAATTATACCACATTTGATAAATGCAAGACTTTGAGGCGATCGTAATTGGCAGCGGTATTGGCGGCTTAGTCGCCGGCTCGATGCTCGCTCGCTACGGCAAGCGGGTTCTCGTCTGCGAGAGCCACACCATAGCGGGCGGGGCAGCTCACAGCTTTTCGCGCCGGGGATTTCACTTTGATTCGGGGCCTTCTTTTTATTGCGGTTTGACTGACCCGCAGTCGTTTAATCCTTTGCGGCAAGTTTTTGATGTTTTAGAGGAATCGATCGCAGCAATTTCCTACGATCCCCTGGGGCATTACCATTTTCCCGAAGGAAGTTTGCCGGTTTATGCTGATGCGAGAAGTTATTTAGATGCTGTAGCTAAGTTCGCACCGCAAGGTGCTGTAGAATTGCAGCAATTTCAACAAAATTTATTAGTTTTGTATGAAGCTTTGCGTGGAATTCCGGCTTTAGCGCTGAGATCCGACTGGCAATTGATACCTGTTTTGCTGTCTCGGTACTCGCCTGCGTTGCTGAAGTTGCTGCCGTTGGTAGGTGCGATCGCGGGTTCTGCCGGTTCCTTGATGGATCGCCACGTGCGCGACCCTTGGGTGCGGCGTTTGATCGATTTGGAATGCTTTTTGCTGTCGGGTTTAAAAGCGCACGGAACTGTCGCGCCGGAAATAGCTTTTATGATTGGCGAACGATCGCGCTGTGCGATCGAATATCCTGTTGGAGGCAGCGGTGCGATCGTCGATGCTTTAGTCAGAGGCTTGCAGCGCTGGGGAGGAAAGTTGCGCCTGGGAGCTCCGGTCGAGCAAATATTAGTTGAATCCGGCAAAACCACAGGCATTCGCTTGCAAAATGGCGAAATTATCCGCGCCCCAATTGTCATTTCAAATGCGACCGTCTGGGATACTTATACAAAGTTACTGCGGCCTGAAGATTTGCCGGAAAGCTACCGAAAAACCTCCTTGTCGATGCCAGCAGTAGACAGTTTCATGCACCTGCATTTAGGAATTAAAGCCGCAGGACTCGAAGGTTTGACCGGCCACCACGTCGTCGTTCACAACAGCAAGATCGACATTACAGTACCCGGAAATACTTGCATGATTTCGATTCCTACAGTGTGGGATGCAACTCTGGCGCCGCCCGGACATCACGCCGTTCACGCTTATACATTGGAACCTTACGAAGGTTGGGAGTACGGCGATGGTTATCAGGAAAGAAAACGAGAGCGATCGCAATTTCTGTTTCAAGCTTTAGAAAAAATTATACCGGATTTGCGATCGCGGATAGTCTTAGAGTCGATCGGCACACCGCTAACCCACGCCCGATTTTTGCGCCGCTATCAAGGAACTTACGGGCCTGCAATCGCCGCCGGAAAAGGCACATTTCCCGGGCCGCACACACCCGTCAAAGGGTTGTATCGGGTGGGAGACAGCACCATGCCGGGAATTGGCGTCCCCGCCGTCGCAGCATCGGGTATTTTGTGCGCGAATACTTTGGTAAATTCGGATGTGACAGCACAATTTTTGTAAGTTATGGAAGAAGGAAGAAGGAAGAAGGAAGAAGGAAGAAGGAAGAAGGAAGAAGGAAGAAGGAAGAAGGAAAATTAACTGGTTCCCAGCCTCTGGCAGGGAACCGAGATCCAGAGGCTCTGCCTCGCTTGCAAAAAAACAGGAGGCAGAGCAATCGTGAAATGCGTTCCCAGCCAGAGCCAGGGAACGAGGAAAACGAGGAAAAAACTACTTTTTACAAAATCTGCCTGCTCCCAAAACTGATTATCCACCAGCGGCAAAAGCGCCCATAATTGCGATCGACAAAGCCAAACCTGGCAACAGCAGCAATCCTAACATCAAAGCATCGTGTCCGCTCATCACTTTCTCCTGATATTGACGTTCAACATTATACTATATAAACCGCCATCTTGCCTCCATCTTAACAATTAAAACCGACATATAGATTCAGGATTGACAGGGCAAATTTTATTAACAATCGGATTCCCGCGCAAGTCCAGCGTAGTTAACTTTTGCAAAGATTGCAGGGAACTGATATCAGAGATTTGATTGTTGTACAAATCGAGCAAAAATAAGTTATTTAAAGCTTGCAGCGCGCTGCTATCGGAAATCGGATTGTTGAACAGATAAAGTTCAGTCAAATTAGTTAAAGATTTCAGCGGACTGATGTCAGATATTTGATTGTTACCGAGGTTGAGTTCAATTAAATTAGTTAGGGATGTCAAAGGACTAATATCTGAGATTTGATTTTGGAATAAAACCAATTTATTTAATTTAGTTAGGGATTCCAGCGGAGTAAGGTCAGATATTTCATTTCCGAATAGAAACAGCGTATTGAGATTTTTCAAGGAAGCTAGCGGGGTGATATCCGATATTTTATTATTGTAAAGGTAGAGTGTCTGGAGTTCAGTTAAATTTGCCAGAGGAGCGAGATCGGAAATTTGATTGTTGTAGAGAATCAGCGCATTTAAGTTCGTTAAATTTTTCACCGGAGTGATGTCAGAAATTTTGTTGTCAAACAAGACAAGTGCGGTAAGATTAGTTAGAGCTGCTAGGGGACTGATGTCTGAAATTTGATTGGTATCCAGAACGAGTCTAGTCAGATTTATTAGAGATGAAAGCGGACTGATATCTGATATTTGATTGACATCCACAATCAGAGTTTTCAGATTGGTTAAAGATTGCAGGGGAGCGAGGTCAGATATTTGATTGCTGCCGAGGATGAGATTAGTAAGTTTAGTGAAAGATGAGAGGGGACTGATATCGGTAATTTGAAGATTTTTGAGGTTAAGTTCTGTTGTATTAGAAAGCAGTTGGTTGGCTCGATCGCACTCAGAAGTATCTGATATTTGCAACAGTATTTCTACGGTATGTTTAGCATCAGACGAGAGATTTTCTTTGTGTTTGCACCAATCAGGAAAGTTATGATAAGTTGTCATAGGCTGTGCTGCGTCAATCGATTTTAAATGGGAGATTTGAATTTTTAGATAAGTATAGCAATTCTATTTCATTTGTGAATGAGCTTTTTTTCGGGTTTTGATAAATTTTAGCAAAAATTGTGTAAAGTAATCTTAATATCCTTAATTGCATTGCATCAGCAGGAGCCAAGAGCCAACTATGACACCGGAACTAATTTTTAACGCAGCTAATCTGTTCGTTTTGCCTTTCTGGGCAATTATGATTTTATTACCCAACTGGGGAATTACCAGAAAAGTGATGAATTCCTTCATTCCGTTTGCGATGCTCGCCGTTTTGTACGTATATTTGTTTGGTAGCAGTCTGACTGCGGAAAATGCGGCAGCTTTGTCCAATCCCAAGCTAGCAGATATTGCTAAGTTTCTGGGGGAGGAAACAGCGGCAGCTACGGGATGGATACATTTTTTAGTGATGGATTTGTTTGTCGGGCGCTGGATTTATTTGGAAGGACAGCGGACAGGAATTTGGACGGTTCATTCTCTGGCTTTGTGTTTGTTTGCTGGGCCGATGGGATTGCTTTCTCATATTGTAACTGCTTGGATTACTCAAAGGTTTTTCCCGAGTTCTGAAAGTCTTTCAGGCGCGGGTTCTCCGGCCCATCCACAATAAAATTGATATATTGTAGAACGGGTTCTCTGGCCCGTTCGTGCCTAAGAATGGCGCAAGATATCAGTAACAATATAGATCGTAGCTAAACCAGCCCCTTGTATTTTGAAAGAGGTAGATGGCGGTTTAGCGTTGGGTGGGGGCGGGTTTATGAAATTATGGGTTTTAGGCAATTATTGTTTGTGAAACTAGCCCCTACAATCCTCGATCGCAGCTTGGAACTTTTACAAAATTTTACAATATTAAGAATTGGCTAGTGGCAGGACTAAGCGGGCGACAATTAAATTGTTTTCTAACATTTCTAAAGACAAGTTTCCCCCCATTAAGCGTACCGCTCGCTGACAAATTAAGAGATTTTGCACGATCGACCTATTTGCAGAAACGGCTAATATATCGGGCCCGGAACCGCGTTTAAAGGCAGCAATTAACTGTCGATCGCACGCGCCGCTATCGATCACAGACAATTCTAGCAAACCTTCCCCCAACAACTCAGAGCGAATCTCAATCTTGTCACCAACTCCAGAGCGCCTGCAAGCCGCCGTCAGCAATTCGCACAGTATCAAATCCAGCTTCATGCTGTCCCCGCGAACGCTCAAAGTCTGGCCTGCAGGCATCGACACAGCAGTTTCTCTGTGCACTTCCAGCAAGACTTGCGACTGTTTGATCAGGGGGGCCGTTCGATCGAGCGATCGCCTCAGCCAAGCGTTCACAGGCACCGCATCTTGTCCGAATTGCAGCCGCCACTGTTCCTGTTTCAGCAGCAAATGAGTTGACCCCAAAGCATTGCCAATGTGCCGCAAAACCTGTTGGTAGCGCAAAGTTTTCAAAGCATCCTTTTGCTCCTTCGCCGACTGCAAAATCGACTGACTCAAATCCCCCAACTCCTTCACCCCCGCTCCCACAGTGCGGTAAAAATCCTCAAAACGGCGCTGTTTGTACCAGTTGAGCAGCTCCATATCTAATCGCTGCGACTCCTCGGCTGATTGCACCGTCAAATACCTGCGCCACCAAGCCAACTGAGACGCCATCGAGCTGAGTAAATTCACCGACAACTCCGACCACTGGCGGCCCGGAGCGTCCGCAGCCACCACAATGCCCGCCGGGCCGTGTTCTGGGGCCGTCCGCAACGCGACCGTCAGAATCTCGCCAATTCCCGGACTGCGGAGCCACCGCTTCGTCGCCAGCGGCAGTTGGCTCGTGCTGTGCTGCAGCACGCCGCTAGCAACCAGGGTTTGTTGGATCAAAGCATCTGTTTGGACAGGAATCACCGCCTCGGGATTGAGGGCAAATACGGGATTGGCAGCTACCGCCACCGCGATTGAACCTTCCTCCTCACCGCGATTCCAAGTAATTACGGCTACTAAAGGACACGAAAGTGTCTGGGAAAGCTGTTGAGCAAAGTTACGATCGAGCTTTTGCAGCGGCAACTCTGGGAACATCGTCGGTGAAGCAGCAGATATCGGTTGCTCTGATTGCTCCTCCTCAGAATGGTGCAAAACCGCCAAACCCGATTTGAGCGATCGCTCAAATTGCTGATATTTGTCGATTTCCGAACTCTGCTGCCACGAGTGCAGGATCAATCCAAGCTGTTGGCTCACTACCCGAACTAATTCTCGCTCCGATCGCCTCCAAGTGCGAGTTGCATTGTGCCCGACAACCAGCAAACCCTCGATCGATTTTCGATTGGCGATTTTTGATTTTAGATTGGGGTTTTCTCCCTCTTCCTTTTTCCCCCGAGTGCTGGATGCCAAGAGCGATCGCACCCCCGCCTCCGCCAGCACTTCCCGCCAAGCGCCCAACCGCCCGTCTTCCTCCCAATTTTCAATAGCCAGAGGTTCGCGCATCAGCAACAGCCCCACGTCAGCCACATCGAGGGCGTTGAGCGGCGACGGCACTGGCCTGCGGTTGCGGGGCAAATTTTGGCAGACAATTTCAAAGCGATTTTGTTCTTCGCCGTACAGCAGCAGCAAAAAGTATTCGCATTTGAGCCGCCCGCACAACTGTTCGGCGGTATTTTTCAAAGTCGCCTCCCAGTCAGCATCGCTGTAGATGGCGCGAGCTATTCCGGCAGTTAAATCTCGATCGATCTCTGTTTGCTGAATCCTCTCCTCCATCTCCGACACAGGAGCCGTCAAAGCCACTAACTGCGCCACTCCCCGCAGGTAAAGCTTTTCATTGTCTTGCCAAATCCGGGGCTCGCTCGCTTCGACTGCCAAAAATCCCAACAATTCCCCTTCTGAAACAATCGGCGCAGCCAACAGAGAGCGAGCGCGGATTTGCTGCATCAACCGCCCCGTCAGCTCAGTTTTCAGAGAACTGTGAGATTCACCGATCCAAACCATTTCTTCCCTGCCCAAAGCCTGATAAAATTCGCCCAAGTCTTGGACGGTGATGCCCGAAGCCGGTCGCTCCGGCCCGCCCAAACCCGGAGCAACTTGGCGGTTGCTGACTCGGCGCCAAAAATAGCGCCGCTCTCGCTCGAACCAATAAACATTGGTGCGCGTCGGCTCGATAAATTCATGAGCTTGTTCGACAACCGCTTGCAAGTATTGGTCGAGCGATCGCAGTTCCCCCAACTGCGAAATCAGCGCTAAAAGAGACTCGTCTGGGTGTTTGACTTGTTGTCGCTGCCAGTCTTTTTCTATTTGGTAAAGAGCAGTTGCCAGCGCTCCAAATACGATCGCCAACTGCGTTTTTTCTCCCGACTTTGGCGACGCTCCCCACACGTCAGTGCCGAGCAAAATCACCCCGTAGCAGCGGTCTTTGTAGCGGAGCGGAAACAGAGTCGAGCCTTGAATGTTGAAAGTTTGAGCTGCTTTGCGCCATTCTCCAGCTCTGTTTTCCGATCGCAAATCCGGGACTCCCACCGGCCGGAGCTGAATCACCACTTGTTCCAGCAAATCCCCCGGGCTGAGGGCAAACCGCTGTTTGAGAAAAGACTGGTCGCCGTTAGGAGTCATGCCGCCTTTCCCCAACAGTCGGTGCGCCTGTCGATCGTACAACCCGATCCAAATCAACTGCCAGTCAAATTCCGCTTGCAAGTAACCCAGTGTGGTTGAAAGCAGCACTTCAACATTCTCATCTTCTCGCAGAGTCTGGAGAACGCGCTCCAGGGCCGCGATTTGTTCGTCTAAATCCTTCGGTCTTTGCTGCTGCCCCATTTCCAAGCTTCCCCGCACCTTTGTCCAATTTAAAATTACCAACTTAAAACTTTAAAAAATTAAAATGGAAAAGAATCAACTTATAATATAATCGTCTCACTTATCCTTGAATCTCAAACATTGAATAAAGTCGATCGAAGTTGAAGTAACAACCTCGTTTTTGCTGTCGGCTCGTGAATACTTTTATTTCCCTTCTCATTTCTTATTTGTAAACTGCCCCAGTACAAATCATTGGATATTTATCAATCAGGTGTAAGGCCGCTGTTGTTTTCCGTATTGAAAACCGATGCCGAGTGGCTGCACAACCGCACTCTTCAAGTCCTCGAACTCGCAGCCCGAACTCAGTCAAACCCAGCAACCAGCCAAATGCTCTCCCGATTGCAGAAATCTTTGGGAGTCCAAGATTCTCGCCTCGAACAATCTTTGTGGGGACTGAGCTTTAAAAATCCTGTCGGCTTGGCCGCGGGATTTGATAAAAACGGCGTAGCTGCCGACATTTGGGCAAATTTTGGCTTTGGCTTTGCCGAACTCGGCACTGTCACTTGTCAACCGCAGCCGGGAAACCCCCAACCTCGCTTGTTCCGCTTGACGGACGACAGTGCAGCCCTCAACCGCATGGGATTTAACAATCAAGGAGCCGCGGCAATGGCAGCCCGGTTTGAGGCTGCACAGAAACAGTCAAAATTCGATGCCTCGCGCCCCATGCCTCAGTCTCCGTTCCCCTTGGGCATCAATCTCGGTAAATCTAAGGTAACACCGTTAGAGCAGGCAGCAGCCGACTATTTGGAGAGTTTTAAGTTGCTGAAAGATTGGGGCGACTATTTTACAGTCAACGTTTCGTCTCCGAATACGCCTGGGTTGCGATCGCTCCAAGATGCTGCTGGGCTTAGCACAATTTTGGAAATTTTGCAACAAGAAAATCAGGGAACCAAGCCAATTTTAGTCAAGATTGCGCCGGATTTGGAACCAGAGGCGATCGCATCAATCCTCGATTTAGCAAAAACCTACCAACTAGCAGGAATTATCGCCACAAATACCACCATCCGCCGCGACGGACTGAAAACACAAATATTGCGAGAAACCGGAAAACCTGTCGGCGAAGAAGCCGGGGGAATTAGCGGGCTTCCAGTGCGGGAGCGATCGACAGAAGTAATCCGATTTATCTGGCAATATACAAAAGGCGAATTGCCCATAATTGGAGTTGGCGGCATTTTCACCGCCGAAGATGCTTGGGAAAAAATAGCCGCCGGTGCGAGTTTAATTCAAGTTTACACCGGTTGGGTTTACGAAGGGCCTTGGATGGTGCGCCGGATTCTACAAGGGTTGTTGCAAAAGTTAGAAAAACGCGGATTTAGTTCTATTTCTGAGGCAGTAGGTTCGGACAATCAATAGACATAGAAGTGAAAAGCAAGTCTTGGGCAGGCAGGATGCCTGCCCCACAAGAATTGTTGCAGAAGTCTAATAAATTCTTGCAGCAGGATTTACGCACCGACTCTAATATCCATGAGTTCACCCAGAATCTGACTCACAGTGCGATCGCTAAAAAAACTATAGCGGTTCTCAGGAAAGTAAGGTACTCTTCCAATGCCCTGTTTGCCCTGTTTGGCCAATGCCCTGTTTGGCCAATGCCCTGTTTGGCCAATGCCCTGTTTGGCCAAGAACACCTCATGTTACTGAGAAAGGCTATAATCAAATATTTCCGCTAATTTCAAAGCATTAAGTTGAGCTTGTGCTTTATGAAGCGACTCCTGCCATTCCCTTTCCGGATCGCTATCAGCAACAATCCCCGCACCCACTTGTCCCCACACAACTCCCCCGGTCGTACCGTCACTTTTTGGTGCATATAAAAGGGTGCGAATCAAAATATTTAAATCTAGGTTGCCGCGCCAGTCCAAATAACCGCAGGAACCGTAAAATAAATTGCGCTTCACGGGTTCCAATTCTTCGATGATTTCCAGACAGCGCACTTTCGGACAACCTGTAATCGTACCGCCCGGAAATACGCCTCGAATTAAGTCGATCGCGTCGCAATCTCCTCTTAATGTACCGATAACATTACTGACGAGGTGCATCACGTGGCTGTAGCGTTCAACGGTCAGAAATTCGTTAACTTTTACCGAGCCCCATTCACACACCCTTCCGATATCGTTGCGCTCTAAGTCAACTAACATAATATGTTCGGCTCTTTCTTTGATATTCTCTATTAATTCCTGTGCTAACTGCTGATCTTGAATGCAGGTTAAACCTCGCGGTCTCGTTCCCGCGATCGGTCTAGTATCGACTTTTTTGCCTAATAATTGAACCAGTCTTTCGGGGGAACAACTAACTATCGCCCCCCACGGAGTTTGCCAATAACTTGCAAAAGGCGAAGGATTGATCCGTTGCAAAGCGCGGTAAATTGACCAACTACTGCAATCTGTACGGGCTTCAAACCGCAAAGATAAATTAGCCTGAAAAATATCGCCTGCATGAATATACTTCTGAGCTTTTCGCACTATTTCTTTATACTCACTCTGAGATAATTGGAAAATAGGAGTAGCGGAATCTTGTCGATTATTTTCCGGTAAATTATTCTGGATTCTTTCTCGCTCGGTTTGCTCTAATTGATGCTGCATAATATCGAGGCGAGAAGGTTGACTCGCAGCCAACCAGAGAATTTGCGTTTGACGGTCTAAAACCGCAAAAGATTCTGGTTCGTACCAACAGCTAACCGGGAAAGGAAGCGGATCGGTATTGAGTTGGGGCAGGTGTTCGATTTCCCATGCTAAATCATAACCTAGCCATCCCAACCAACCCCCAGTAAAAGGAATTTCCGGCGGTACATTCACTGCTAAGTTTTGCTTTTGAGACTCCAAAAGAGCGCGCAAAAAAGGTAAAATTTCACCGACAGGCGGTGTCCATAGCTGAGATTGACCGTCAATTATCCGGGGAGAACCTGCACAAATAGAATATCGTGCCAATTTAGTAGAAGATGTAACTGGACTTTCTAGCAGAACAGCCATATCGCCGGGGAAACAATCCGATATTGAACTTCCACTGTCGGCGGTTTGACCGAGAAATAAAATTTTAAAAATCTCAGATCCGCTGCGCTGATTTAGGGGAAGCTTTCGCCAATGCCAAGGTTGTATGGGTTTCACAATATATTGCACTATGGTTAACACTTTCAGGACTTACGCAACGAGTCAAATTTGACACTATCTGTAGTAGTAAGGTGCACAGTTCGCACCCTACTCAAATCGATTGAAAGCGTTATCTCAGCCATTACTTACAACTTTCCAAACATCTCGGTTTGCCTCTTTTTTGAGGCGCATCCAACCCCTAACGGAGTTAATGAGAAATAGAGTTTTGGTACTGTGCAAATCATCTAAGGTAATTAATTGTTCTCTGATTTTTCCCTCCTCTAAAAGTTGAGAACGAAACGTCCCCGGTAATAAACCGCAGTTGACGGGAGGTGTGATTAGACCTGCGGGTGTATCGATCGCGATATTGGCGATCGTGGATTCGGTGATAACTCCATCTTGATTCCACAGAAAGACATCCTGATATTCGGGCTGCGACTCCAAAGCCATTGTATAAGGCAATCGGTAAGTTGTCTTGTGGTAAAGAAATGGGCTTTGAGAAGCGATCGGTTTGCGGGCAATTCCCACAGATGCACCGATTTTTAAGATACCGCTATCTAGTGTCTGAGCTTGTAATGTTATGTTTCCCTCACAAGATATTGTTAACCGTATTTTTTGTTTGACTGACCCGCAAGTCATACTTAATGCTTGTAAAGCTTTGCTTGCTTCTGTTAGCGATAGGGGGAAATTAAAATAATCAGCCGATCGCTCTAATCTTTCCAGATGTCTGTCTAGCAAAAAATAGCCGTTTTTGGGTTCCCATAAAAGTGATTCCAGCAATTCAAACTTTGGCTGTTGTTGAATCATATTTGTCAATATAATGTAACTTAGGTAACTTGACAATTTTTAGACCCGCGAAGCGGTCTGTTTGTGTAATTATATAGGAAGTTAACTTGAATTTATGTTGCCTAAATCCTTTATATTTCAATGGCGCCTTGCCATCCGGCTATTAATATTAACCTCAGTGTTCACACCCCTAGCCCTCAACTACTACGTCAGGCTAGTTACAAGCAACTACCTGCACACCGATGTAGCTAAGGTTCCCGCCGAACCAATTGCCCTTGTTTTTGGTACCGGAGTTTGGAAAGACGGCACTCCAAGCCCAATGTTAGCCGATCGAGTGCAAGCAGCCCTCGATTTGTACAAAGCAGGGCGAACGGGCAAACTTTTGATGACAGGAGACAATAGCAGCGCCGATTACAACGAAGTCAAAGCAATGCAGGACTACGCCGAAGCACAGGGCGTACCAATTAATAATATCATTCTCGATTATGCCGGATTTAGCACCTATGAAAGTTGCTACCGGGCAAAAGAGATTTTTGGCATAACGCAGGCTGTTTTAGTTACCCAAAACTTTCACTTAGCCCGCGCTGTTGATACCGGCCGCCAGTTAGGAGGCGTAATGGCGATCGGCTTAGGAACGCCGGATTGGGCAAATTTCCCAAAAATAGCATAATTCGGTACAGTTTCCGCGAATTTTTGGCAGTCCTTAAAGCGCTTTGGGAAGTGCGCGTTACCCGTCCAGAACCGACTTTTTTGGGGCCGTTTGAAGGAATTAAAGAAAAATTATGAGTGCTCTGTTGAAGACTTTAGTCCTTGCTTTAAGGACTAAAGTTTTCACTAAAAACGGGTTTTCTTACAACTAACCGGACATCATGTAAGTCCGGGAGTTGTAAGTTTTGAGTTAAACAAAAGTCCCGACACAACTCACAAATCATAACTCGCTCGTTGCGGTAGTGTTCCATAACTTACTCGCGTTTGGAAAGCCCCGCCAGCGACCAAGTTAGACTCACCATCATTAAGCGGGCTAGAGCATTCAAACGGTCTTCGCCGTTATTTTGAACCGCTTGAGACAGAGTTTCAGACTTAACATTTATCGACGACTCTTCAGCGGTTTCTGCTGGTTTTTCCAACAGGGCTTGTTCAGAAGATGTCTCAAGGCTGACTTGTGGCTGCTGATTTTCTTCTTCGGTCATTTTCTGAGTCACCTCCTTGAGTTATTGCATACATAACCCCTACTACAAATGTAAACTATTTGTATCCGGGATTTAGCGAGTCAACTTTTCCCTACCCGACAATCGCAGTTACCAAATGACTTAAAAATTTTGGTTCAGTTGTGAGCTATCTTGAATAGCACTTACGCACTTTCCCTCAGAAACCCGATTTCTTTACGTAAGTCCTGTTGAATTCAAAACTCTACACTCACGCACTAATGTCGGTGATGCAAATCACAGAATTGTTATATTTACTTAACAGTAATATTTCCGAGATTCTGATATTGTTAAAGCTAAACAATTAATTTTGCTCGGATTTATCTAAATCTGAAAGCAAGCGTCTGGAAATTATTAAGAAACTGAAGGTGTAGAGCCGATGGCAATTTATGTAGATACTGCAATTGTAGCGGAAGCCGCACGGGCTAGCAAGTTCGGATGGATAGCGGGAATTACTACTAATCCGACACTTTTGGCAAAAAGCGAGTTATCTCCCGATGTGACGCTCAAACAACTGGCCAAACTGATTCCTGGGGAACTGTATTATCAGCTAACCGCATCTGATTTCGATGGCATGGTAGCAGAAGGAAAGGCAGCTTTTGAAATAATTGGACAGCAAACAGTGTTGAAAGTTCCGGCAACGGCGGCGGGTTTTCAAGCAGTAGCGCATTTGTCACCGGAAATTCCTTGCGCGGTGACGGCGATATACAGCGCATCACAAGCAGTTGTTTCAGCAGAAGCGGGGGCTAAATATGCGATCGCCTACGTGAATCGAGCCACCCGGTTGTTGGGAGACGGTTTTTCCTTAGTGCAAGATATGGCAAATGTCTTGAAGAAAAGCAATACTGAGATTTTGGCAGCTAGCATTAAATCGCCGGAGGAAGCGGTAAAGACTTTATTAGCTGGAGCACATCATTTGACATTGCCTTTGGATGTGTTGCAGGCAATGACACTTCACGAGTTGTCCCAGCAAACTGTGGAGGAATTTGCCAAAAACGGGCGGGGAATTTTGTATAGATAATTTTGGAATAGGGCCTTATAGCATTGGTTATTAGAACTAACAAATAACCAATAAAATCAAATCCGGTAGCATCGGAATTAATATTACCCATAGCTTTCGAGACCGCGAGTGCCTAAGTCCCTAGAATTAATCCGGGTAGGGAAACGGCACTTCCGT
Organism: Microcoleus sp. N3A4; assembly: GCF_036701805.1. Classification (NCBI taxonomy): domain Bacteria; kingdom Bacillati; phylum Cyanobacteriota; class Cyanophyceae; order Oscillatoriales; family Microcoleaceae; genus Microcoleus; species Microcoleus sp. N3A4. Next base: position 19,001 of record NZ_JAUBRJ010000045.1, on the reverse strand, counting down.
GTCGAAAGCTTATCATTCCGGTGCAACCAGAAACGATATAACCAATAACCAATAACCAATAACCAATAACTAAGGCATTCGCCAAATCTTAATAGTGCAATCGGGACTGCCGCTCACAAAAGTCTTGCTATCTCTAGCAATAGCAACAGAAGTCACAAACTGAGTGTGACCAGAAAGAGTGCTTCTTTCTTTTCCCGTCTTCAAATCCCAAACTATAATATCTCCGCCCCCGCCGATCAAACTGCGGCTGTCCGGGCTAAAGGCGATCGTCCTCACCCAGCTCGAATGCCCTTTAAAAGTGCGGGTGCCCTTCCCGTCTTGCACGTTCGACAAACGGATCGTATTGTCGGTGCTAGCACTAGCCACACTTTTGCCGTTCGGGCTAAAAGCCACAGCATTAACTGCGCCCCCGTGACCTGTGATAATTCTTCTGACTTCTCCGGTGCCGAGATTCCACAAACGCACAGTCTTGTCATCGCTGCCGCTAGCCAGAGTTTGACCGTCCCGGCTCAAAGCGATCGCGTTGACTCCTCCGGCGTGGCCGCTCAAAGTCCGCAACCTGCTGCCGGTTTTGACATTCCACAAGCGAACAGTTTTGTCATCGCTACCACTAGCCAGAGTTTGACCGTCGCTGCTAAAAGCGATCGCGTTGACGACGGCTTTGTGAGCGGGAATCGTCCGCATCCGCCGTCCCGTCTTCAAATCCCAGAGAATCACATTATTGTCGCCGCCGCCGCTGGCCAAAATCGAGTTGTCCGGGCTCACCGCCAGCGTCTTGACCGATTTTTTAGAATGCACCGAATTGAGAGTCCGCACCAGGCGTCCCGTCGTCACATTCCAAATTCTAATCGTCCCAAAGCTGGCACTCACCAAAGTTTGACCGTTCGGCGACAGGGCGAGCGCATTTACACTCCCGACATTATCCAAACTTCTTTGCAAAAACTGACTGCTAGGCAAACTAGAAAGCAGCCACACCGGGTTTGCCGGAAACACCCCGTAACGCAGCGAACCGTAAATTTGAGACCCGCCAATACCCAGCATCAAAACAGCAGTGCCCGCGAGCAACTTCTTTTTCCAATCAAAAACACCTTTCCCGCTCTTCTTCAATCCCGAATTCAGAGGTTTGAGGCGGTTCATGGAACTCTGCTTCGTCGCCCCACCCCCCCCGGAAGTTCCGCGAATTTTAGTTTGCCCCGTCGTCGGCAACTGAGTCGGCAACTGAGTTTCTGCACCGTCGAGATTAATTTCCTCCAAGCACTGCAAAACCATCTGCGGACTTTGAGGTCGATTTCCCGGAAAAGGCGCCATCAGGTAATCGATCACATTAGCCACCTGGTCGGAAACTTGAGGAGCTCCTTTGCGCCACATTAATCTTCCCGTGCGCGGGTTCTCTGGAAACGCAGTCGGCGGCTTCCCAGTCAGCAAATAAACAAAAGTGCGCCCCAAAGCAAAAAAATCCGACTGCGGAACAGCCTTGCCATTAGTTTGTTCTGGTGGCGTGTAGCCGGGGGAAACAATACCAGTCACATTTTGCCCCTGGCCCACCTTTGCAAAATAAGTCCCCGATACTTCTCTAGCAGTCCCGAAGTCTATCAGCACTAACTGCCCGTTCGGCTTGCACATAATATTGTGCGGCTTGATATCCCGATGAAAATAGTTGAGTCGGTGAACTTGGTCTAAAATTTCCGACAGTTGTTTGAGCCAGTTCACAGCTTGTTCTTGACTGATCGGGCGGCCGCGATGTTTTAGCCAGTCTTGCAAATTGGCGCCAGCAATTTTCTCCATCACCAGACAGTGAAAAGACTCTGTGGTGTGAGCTGGCGAAAATATAAAATAACCGTCGCGATCGACTTTTGGAATACCTGGATGTCTCAGCCTGACTAATACGTCGGCTTCTTGCTTAAAAAGTTCTACAGCTTTGGGATGCTCTTTGAGCAGGACTTTGAGCACTTTTCGGGCGCCGTTGTCGTCCACTTCAAATGTTCTACCAAAGCCACCGCCTCCGAGAGGCGCGACTAGCCGATATCGACCTTGCAGCAAAAGTTCAGACCCGCAGTGGATACACGCGGATTTGCCAGAGTTGGCTGGATCGGAGGGATTCGGGCATTTGGGATTGAGGCAATAACTCACAGAAGCCACATAACCCTGATTGAGGTTGCTCTATCAAGTTTTACTTTGACACTCTCAGCACTCTTGGTGACTGAGATTCTTGGTTCAGCGAAGTCACTTGCCTTGACAGGATTACTCCAGCCAAAGTAGAGGTGTCTTCTCCTCAAGCGTGAATTCCGGTATGCCCTACCGTACTTGATTAGTCCTCTTGATCTAGTTCGGTTTTGGTTCAAATGCGAGTTTTCCTAGACGACAACACCGTTAGGTGTGACTACTTACTCAACTATCCAGTTAAGTTTTTACATTGTCTAGTTATACTCAATTTTCAACTTATGACGATCGTAGCACACCTAGTACAAGACTCATCAGCACTCTTGATTGAAATCTTGCAGTTTCCCTGAAGTCAAGCGGACTAAAGTCTCCCTGGTTTTCCCCATCCCGTCTGTTTCTATAACCTGGGGCTCTCCAATGTAACGCGATCGGGTTAAGGATCGAGGTTCTGTTGTTTGTCCCAGCCGATCGAGGTCAAAAAGCCTTCATGACAGCAGATCGTTCACAAAAAAATCAGAACTAATAACTTAGAGCTGCCAGATTTCAATTGTACGATCGCAACGACAACTCTCGAAGCAACAGAGGAAGAGCGGGAGTGTGGGGGATGGGGAGTCTGGGAGTCTGGGAGTGTGGCAAAGTTGAGAAAATCTGCCTTCTGCCTTCTTCCCTCAACATCCATCCCTTAAATCGGTTAAATCTCGTAAACTGTTTCGTTGCCGAACTTCCTTCAGCAGAAGAAAGCCTGTTAAACAATTCCCTCAATTACCGGATGGAAGTAGAAAGCCAGCCCCAAAACCGTATAAGCTGCCAACAGCAAAGTACCTTCTAGCCAGTTAGAGTTGCCGTCAGAACTGATAGAATTGGCGATCAGCACCGACACCGTAACCGCTACAAGTTCAAACGGGTTGAAGTTCAAGTCCATCGGTTTGCCCAAGACAAAACCTGCCAAAACCAACACCGGGGCAACAAACAAAGCAATTTGCAAACTCGAACCCATTGCCACAGAAACCGACAAATCCATTTTATTTTTCATCGCCACCGTCACCGCCGTCGTGTGTTCAGCCGCATTGCCAATAATCGGCACTAAAATTACCCCGGTAAACAGTGATGTCAGCCCCAAACGCGCCGTCGCTTCTTCCAGACTACCCACCAGCAGTTCCGACTCGACAGCTACCATCAGGGTACAGGCCAACAGCACCCCAACCCACAGCGGCAGATTGACTTTGTGGTCTGGACTGTCTGGTGCTAAGTTACTTTCGGCTAATTCTTCAAGCATTCCTATTTCTGCCACCCCTGCATCGTACAGATAACTGTGGGTTTTCATCGAAAACAGCAGCGTCAGCACGTAGACGATAATCAGGACTACAGCAACAGCGCTAGAGAGGTTCTGCATAGTTTCGGGAGGGATGCCAATAGAGGTGGCATTAACTGCCGTCGGCACCAAAATGGCAATCACGGCTAAGTTCATCGCTGAAGCGTTCAACCGGGCGACTGTCGGCTGAAATTCTTGTTCTTTGTAGCGCAAGCCGCCCAGCAGCATCGCAAATCCCATCACCAGCAGCAGGTTGCTCATAATTGAACCGGTGATGCTGGCCTTGACAACATCTATGAGCCCGGCGTTGAGGGCGACGATGCCGATAATCAGTTCCGTGGCATTTCCGAAGGTAGCGTTCAGCAAACCCCCCAAGTTGGCACCGAGGACGACGGCGATTTCTTCGGTGGCTGTCCCCATCCAGGCGGCTAGGGGGACGATGGCTAAAGCCGAGGTGATGAAGATTGTGGAGGATTCCCAGCCGAGAAAGTGTCCGGCGATGGAAACTGGGATAAATAACAGCAGGCTGGAAATTATTGTATTTGTGTTTAGCATTTAGATTCTCAAAAGCTGCCAAATGACAATGATAGCCTGCGGGCAAATAAAAAAAAGGGGAGGGGAAAGGTTAGCTGCTGAACAACAAGCCATAGCAGAAGTCCGGAAGGACACGGATTTTAACACAGGTAGACGAATCAATACTCCGGACAGTTTTTAAGCAGCCAGAGTATCATAAGACAAGACTGAAGGGAGGTGAGGGTGATTTAAAGTCTAATCCGGGTCTAAATCTAACTTGTCAATAAAGGTAGAAAGTAGGTGTTTATTGAATTCCAGGCGTTTATAATAACAGATCGAAAACACAAACGACTTGGCAGAGGAATGACAACTAGAGAGTTCATGTTTGGCTAAATTTAAGGCAATAAGAGTGGCATTAAAATGAAAATCAAGCCGTGGCAAATGACGAGCTTGACAATCAGATAAGCCAGTAAATTGATTGGCATCACGAAAAATAAATTCAATCTGGAAACGAGCCCGATCGTATTCAACAATTTGCTCAGGCAGTAGGTGAATATCAGTGCTAAATAATAAAGCATTTTTGATTTTGCCATTGGCTTGAACCTCAGAGATACAAGCCACACTAATTTGGCAATTTAAACAACAACTCGCCTTCCACCAGTGTATAAAGTGAAACTCCCGGTTTTATGTATTTGACTCTCGTTAAGACGACTCAGATCGTTGCAGTCAACTTTACCATCATATGGACGAGGTGCTCCCAGTTTCTTTTGTTGACCTGTATAAAGATAGCGTAGATTAGCATCAACTCGCTCGCCAATAAAGTCTAAATTTAACTCCCGCACAGCCTCCCAGAATTGAAAGCGATAATAATAGCCATCAGCCACCAAATAACGTACAGAAGTGGGTCAGGAATAACGAGTATTCTTCAAATGTTGTGCACAGTTATTAACTCTTGTGATGTCAGGCTTTGAGCTTTGAGAGTCCGGTTTTTGCGAGATTTCTCAGACTAGCAATTCTTCGGATTTTGTGGCAGTTTTTTCACCGGCTTTATTGGAGGACGTGACGGAGTTTGTTGTACGCTTAAGCTATAAGATAAACGAGTCTCAATTTCGACAATATAAATCACAGAAATTTCCAACCCCTGTGACGATTTACCAGCTACACCATTATAAAAATAAGCTTTGCAGTCAGTTTTTTGGCCGCTTTTTCTTAAAAAAGAACAATCAATAACAGCAATGACTGTGTGTTCAGGATTTAAGGCTTTTTCTAGGAAATATTGATTGAATAGTGGAAATTTAAAGCTTTTGAGAAAGTGACGGCGGTAGGTTTTTTTGCTCAAATAACTGTAACGACTGAGATTCGTGAAGTTGACCTTGCCTTCTTACTAGCAAAATAGTGGAAAATAAAATGACTAAAAACTTCTTTTGGGGTTGACTAATCCCCGGCATTTGTTGTAAGATGGATTCAATAATATTCATAAGGCAATCTGAAGAGCTTGTGTGTTTTTATAGCTTAACCGAACGAAAAGAGTGCCTTTTTTTCTGTTTGTTTTGGGTTCAGATTTGGTAGTCCTGCATAGCAAGGAAAATCCAGGGTTTTAATTGATAGATCGACTGGCGTTATACTCATGAATAAAATACCAAATAGCCCCAATATGATTGGAGAGTTTTTTGGAAAATGAAAGAGTTTTTCTTGCCCTACTAGATATGCTTTGTCTCATCGTATTATTAAATCTTTCTATGGAGTTTGTCAGACCAGTCTCCTTTGCTACTGCCTTGTGTCTTTTTTGAGGAAAAACTGTGACCTAGGAAAGGACAAAAGTCTGTATAACTTACGGCACATTGACTCTGGAACAGGTGGCACAAGAATCCCATAATCCTCGATCGCCAGCTCGATCTCTTTTGCCAATATACACTCCTACAATTTATGAAAGTTGATACATCAATTGCCAGCTTTTTCCACTGCTTGTTATGCTTATTGCCTACAAATGAATGACCGCAGTTCATCACATTGAATTGTGAGCTTCCCTTTCTTTTTTGACAATCAAGCATCCAGAATACAAGCCCCCGGATTCATCCGTCCAGAAATAAAAAACCTGTATCCGATAAATGAACCCCCGAATTTATTCGTGGGGTGAATGCTTCAATTCTTTAATCTCAAATCTCAAATCTCAAATCTCAAATCGATTGACAATCAAGCATCCAGGATACAAGCCCCCGGATTCATCCGTCCAGAAATAAAAAACCTGTATCCGATAAAGGAACCCCCGAATTTATTCGTGGGGTGAATGCTTCAATTCTTTAATCTCAAATCTCAAATCTCAAATCTCAAATCGATTGACTCATTGTCTTCCACAATCTCGACGACATTTAAAATTTTGCTAATCGCTAGCGAGTGCGACCATTTTTCAATCTGGTATTCAGAGTTACACTTGGGACAGTTCATAAGCTAAAATTCAAGGTGGGATCTTATAAAGAATAAAATTATAACACATTTTCATTGCTATGCAGGACTACCCCAAACTTTTCCCATTTATGTAAAAATACTCTCACTGTTTGTGAAGCCCAGTTAAAGTGAGCAGCTATTTTCTCAACATACCAGCCATGTGCATTTAACCTGATTACAAGAGCTCGATATTTGACTTTTTGTGGTAATGAGCGCTGTTCTCAAATTTGATTGAGTTTTGTCTTGCTTTTGAGTCAGAAATACTCTTAATCGATCGCCCATATATTAGTTACCCCACTAGAGCTAGGGTTTTATTTATGTATGTTAACATAGTTTTGTTTTTTCTCGCCGACCTACTTAGTGCTATCGTTACTTTGTCCGGTAATAGCCGGGTAAGTGTCGCGTAAATGTATCAGAGCGAAATCTGCTTGCGTAAAAACAACCGGCGCGGCTGGCCGAACAGCCAACAAGTCCAATTCCAATCGACCTGTTGCAAGCGATAGCCGGACTGATAGTACAACTGTCGCGCGGCGTGATTATTTTCCAGAACGTGGAGGTAAATCTCAGAAAATCCCCATTCTCTGGCTGTGTGCTCGCAGTTGCTGAGCAATTGTTGAGCAACTCCCTGCCGTCGGTACTCCGGGTGAACGGCTAAATTAGACAAATAAGGATAGTCAGAACTCGGGATTTGCCAAGGGAAGCGATAACGCAGAGCCATTTCTACTGTTCCTGCCATGCACTGAGTTCGGTGCGATCGGTAATTCTGCGTTCCCTCCTCGCGCGAGACTAGCTCAGCAACCAGACAAATGTAATGTTCTGCCTTAGAACGCAGTCGATTTTTTAAATCTTCGTAAATGCCCAAACGCAACACCGGATACACCCATTCTACAAACCCCTGGCGCGAGTGAAAGCTCATGGCCAAAATATCCGCTAGCTGCGCCAAGTCGTTCGACGCAGCCAGCCGGATCGAAATGCCAGAAAGTCCGGGAGTTTGTTGTTCGTGAGACGGTGAGGAAAAAAAGGAAGGGTTCACAATACCAGACCACTATATTATTATTTTTTTTACGCGGGTTTCTAAGTTGCCCATCTTAGAAACTTCACTGATGTTATACTGATGTTACAACGAAACTTATAATAAATTAGCCTAAAAATCCTGTGTCTTTAGACCAGGGATGAAAGGCGACTGTAGACTTGAGTCTACCATCCAGTATTGTCTTTGTGTTACTGGCGATCGACAAATCTGGTAAAATCTCAAAAACCGAAGCGATTTTGCTCTATGTATGCTGTTGAGCAAGACATCTGGCATTTAACACGAGTTAATCAGACGATCGTAGAACAACTACTGAAGCGGTCAAACAACCTCTTCAACGTTGGCACTTACGAAAGTAGGCAACAATACTTCAAAGACAAGAGCGTTGTCAAATATACGGATTTGTACAAGTTGGTCAAGTCCAATGAAAACTAGGGTCTACTCTATTCCCAAGTTGCTCAACAATCCCTTAAATCGGTAGCTGAAGCATTTAGTTCATTCCGAGCCTTGGAAAAGTTAGTAAAAACAGGTGGGTTCAATCAGAAACCGAGATTACCTAAGTATAGAACAAAAGTCGGATCGTATCAAGTAAGTAAGTCGGTGGAAAAATTGATCGGTATGTAACAAAAGATTAAGGACTGTGATTGGAGTTAAATTTAACACGTTGTGCAGTATGGTTTCCTGTTTCTGCTCTAACTTCTATCCCATGAATTACAGCATAAGCAAGCTCTAATTCATCATCGAACATTTTTCCGGCTAATTCATTTTTTTTGAGATGTTGCCACTCCAATTCAATCGGATTCATTTCTGAACAATATTTAGGCAAAAAGAAGATGTATAAGCCCTGGCTTTCCCATTTCGACCATAATTGTTGGACTTTGCCGACATCGATGTATCGGACCGTTATCCTGTACTATAGCAATCCTAAATGATTTGCTTGCATTATACGCGAGCTTTCTGGCTCGCACTGCAAGGATTCTGGTCTCGTTCGAGAGAGGCGACTGATGCGAGGATTGCTATATGTTAAGAGCGAGTGACAATGTTATCATATCAAAAACTAAACAAACATCAACAAATCTGCGTTCATCAGCGCTCATCTGCCTGCATCAGCGGTTAAACTAAAAAAATAAATACCAAACAAAAATGCAAATAACCCAACCCCTCCACAGCGCCATACTCATCTCCAACATCGAAAAATCCCAACACTTTTACAGCACCGTATTAGGGCTGTCAAAAATAGACAGAAAATTAAAATTTCCCGGTATTTGGTATCAAGTCGGCAACTTCCAAATTCACCTAATTTTAGCTGCAACAATTATACCAGATGCCGTAGACTGTGAAAAATTGGGACGCAACAGACATCTAGCATTTTCCGTTGCCAACTTAGAAGCAGCCAAACAACAATTAATTGCCCATAATTGCCCGATACAAATGAGCGCGTCAGGTCGATCGGCTTTATTTACTCAAGATCCCGACGGCAACATAATCGAACTCAGCGAGTAAGAGATGAAAATCATCGCCTACAGCTACAGCGAACCCCTACTCGAAGCTGCACCAGCACCGGAAATTTGGGGCCAAGAAGTCGATCGCACCTATCAAGACTTAGGAGGGCGACAACAACTCCAACAACTCCTCAAAGACTGCCAAACAGAACCAGTCAAATACTTATTAATTCAGCGCCTCGAAGAACTCGGCGACACAGTGCAGCAAATATGTTCGCACCTAGAACAACTCGAAACCCTCGGCATCCAACTAATTGTAACAGACGAAAAAGCAACAGAAAGCAGAGCAAACTTGCTCAAACTCCTAGCAGAAATCCAGCGCAGCCAACACAGCCGCAGCATCCGCAAAGCACAGGCACGCAACCGCATCAAAGCCCTTCCCCCACCCGGAAAAGCCCCCTACGGCTACCGTCGCGGCAAAGACCGCTACACCGTCGATAAATCCGCTTCTCCCGCCGTCAAAGACTTTTTTGAACACTTTCTCCTCTACGGTTCCTTGCGAGGTTCCGTGCGCTATTTAGCAAAGAAATACAACAAAAAAATCTCGGTCAGTACCGGCCGGCGCTGGCTGACAAATCCCGCTTACCGAGGCGATTTGGAATATCAAAACGGTCAAGTAATTTCTAATACCCACGTCCCGATTATTTCCAGAGAAGAAGCGGCCCAAATAGACAGGTTGCTGCGCCGCAACCGCCGCCTTCCTCCCCGCACCGCCAGCGCCCCCCGTTCCCTTGCAGGTTTAGCAATTTGTTCGGAATGCCGATCGCCCATGACAGTAGCAAAAGTTACATCCTACCGCAAAGACAAAGAATACCTTTATTTGCGACCGATTAACTGTCCAAAACAGCCTAAATGCAGCGGTCTTTCTTACGAAGAAATATTGCAATTAACCATCGAAAGAATCTGTGAGGATTTACCGCAGGCTGTCGCTGGGCTGCAAATGCCCGACATGAATCGAATTAAAGCAGGAATTGGCGGGGCGATCGGCTCCAAACAAGAAATCCTAGAGCAACTGCCAGCCCTGATTGAAAGCGGCATTTTAGACACAGAAACTGCCGAATTGAGAGCATACAAAATCCGCACGGAAATTGCCGAAATGCAAACCAAACTCGCACAACTGCCCCCAGTAAATTTGCGAGAAACAGCCCAAATAGTTTCCCTTCCCCAATTTTGGCTCGATTTGTCAGAATCGGAACGCAGGTTTTACTTTCGAGAATTCATCAGCCAAATAGAGATTGTACGCGAAAGTTCAAAAGTGAAACTGCAAATTATTTTCATTTTTTAACGATCGCGATCGATAACTTACCAATTAGCTTTAACTAACCTTTTTTGCCTTTAGCCAATAGGCGATCGTCTCTCCTTTACCTTTAAGCGCGATCGCGCCTCTTTCTTCAAATACATACCGATCTTTTAACAGCTCGTAAATAGCAGTAGTAACTTGAATATACCCCGGTAATCCTTGAGATTCCATCCGATAAGCAACATTAACAGTATCTCCCCACAAGTCATATGTAAATTTTTTCATGCCAATTACGCCAGCAACTACTGGCCCTGTATTCATCCCAATCCGAATTTGGAAGGGTTCGCCCGTGTCAGTTTGAAAATGGGCGATCGCTTCCTGCATATCCAACGCCATATCTGCGATCGCTTCTGCATGATCTGCCCTCGGCACCGGCAACCCTCCCACTACCAGATAAGCATCTCCAATTGTTTTAATTTTCTCCAAACCGTGTTTTTCAGTTAGTTGGTCAAACCTTGAAAAAATCTGGTTCAGTACCTTTACCAATTCTAGAGGTAAAATTCTAGCAGCAATAGACGTAAAATCGACAATATCGGCAAATAGAACTGTTGCTGACTCAAACCTCTGGGCTGGAGAACCCTCGCCCTTTTTCAAATTTTCAACAATCGCTGCTGGTAAGATATTCAGCAATAAATGATCCGACTTTTTTTTAGCAAGCCGTAAAGCTAGCTCAGCCCCCTGCCGCTCTTTAATTTCGTTTTGCAAACGTCCGACAAGTTCTTCTAATTGCTTCGTTTGCTCTTGAAGTAGCTTTTGTTGACTTTGAATTGTTAACTGATTTGCCACTCGTGCCAATACTTCTTTAGCTTGAAAAGGTTTAGTAATATAGTCAACTGCTCCCACATCAAAGGCTTTCACCTTATCTGCAGCGTCATCTAAAGCGCTTAAGAAAATCACTGGAATGGAGCTGGTTTTTGGTGAAGCTTTCAACTGTGCACACACCTCATATCCATTCATCTGAGGCATCATCACGTCCAGCAGAATTAGAGTCGGCGGAAACTCCAGCACTGTAGCGATCGCCCTTTGTCCGTTCAGCGCTTTACGAACCTCATACCCTTGTTCTGTCAAGATTGTAGATAAAAGCCGCACATTATCGGGCTTATCATCAACTACTAAAATGTTGGCTTGAATTGTCGGAATTTGATTGCTGTCCATGCGATCGCTCACGGTATTTTTTTGGGATACAATTTATTAACACTTAATAATTACCTGTAAAAAAGAATGAAACAGTATAACTTCCGATTATCTCTCCTAAAAGGATAGGGCATGGAGAGGTCGTCGGGGGTTAATCTTAGGTATTTTTTCAAATAGGAGAGCCTCCTAAGTCGAGATTAGTTGGGAACTGGTATCCTCACCGCGCCGTAACTGCCGACCTCGCTAGCTCTATAATATCGTCAAACAGGAAATCCTGCACTAAAACAGTTAAAGTTTGTGCGCTTAAAGCAAATTCTCTAGGCATTTGCTCAATCAAGTTGATAATTTTATTGTCGCAACATTCATGAGCAGCATGATAAATCTTTTCCACCCACTCTACAGGCATTTTAGCGATTTGTGATTCTACAGATTCACTGCTGGTCACTCCCATAATTCCGCTTTCATTTTCTAGTTGTGCATCAACAGATTCCTCGTAAATGTAGCGCATTCCTAAAAGTTCTTCCATTTTTGCAAATAATATCTTTGCCTCAAATGGTTTACGCATGAAATCATCGCAGCCTGCTCCTAAAATAGTTTGGCGTTCCTCTTCAAAAGCGCTAGCAGTGAGAGCAACAATTACTGTTTGTTTTCCGAGAGGATCAGCTTTAATTTTTCTGGTGGCTTCATAGCCATTCATGACAGGCATCTGCATATCCATCCAGATCAGGTGCGGTTGCCAATCCTCCCATACAGCAATAGCTTCTTTACCATCTCTAGCTTCTCGCACGAGAATGCCTAGCGGTGACAATAATCTGTCTATGACTAGGCAGTTATCGGCGCGATCGTCAACTACCAAAATCCGGTATTCTGATTGATTCGGTGCTAAACCAATTACTTTTTTCTGCGGTTTAAGCATTTTAATCTCGCTGGGCTCGGCAAGCTTGATTTCAATATCAAATGCAAACTTACTTCCCACACCAGGCGTACTGCTGACAGCAATATCCCCTCCCATCATTTGTACAAATTTGCGGCTAATTGGTAAACCTAATCCAGTACCCTGTTGAGATTCTTGACCTGTTTTTGTTTGCTCGAACGGTTCAAATACCTTATTCATCTCTTCTGCGGCAATGCCAGGGCCGGTATCTTCAATTTCAAACTGAAGGCGTAAAAATACCCGGTGAAGGTCATTCGCGTCTACACCATCAAAATCCGCCTGCGAGGACTGTTCTGAACCCACCCAGGCGGGTTTTGTTTGTATAGCTGCGGTTTCAACCGCCAAGCTTTCTTGTGTGTCCGAAAACTCTGCGCTTTCAGCCACAAAACTTTCTTCTACCTTCTTTTTCACTTGCAACGTAACGCTACCCGTCTCTGTAAACTTGATCGCATTTCCTACAAGATTAATCAAAATTTGGCGCAATTTACCTTCATCTCCATTCAGAAATGGCGGTACGCCGTCAACAACTTCAAAATTGAGCTGCAACCCTTTAGATTTAGCTTTTAATCGAAACATTTCTTTTAATGTTTCTAGCAGGCGCATTAAATTAAAACTGCTTTCATTAAGCTGAGTTCTGCCCGCTTCAATTTTGGACATTTCCAAAATGTCATTAATTAGCGAAAGCAAGTGTTCGCCGGCGCGATTAATAATTTCTAGGTGCTGCTGGTGTTGATTGTTTAAAGATGAATCGCGCACCATCACCTGACTAAATCCCAGAATGGCATTCAGGGGAGTCCGCAGTTCGTGGCTCATAGAAGAAAGAAATTCGCTCTTGGCGCGGTTAGCTTTATCAGCAGCGACGACAGCTTTTTGTAATGCTGTCTCTGCTAATTTGCGTTCGGAAATTTCAGTTTTTGCTTGTTCAAAAAGGGTGGATTGCTGGATGGCAATTGCTAGCTGCACGGAAATTTGCTTGAGAGATTCTATCTCAGAAGAGTTCCAATGTCTTTGACTGCGGCAGTGATGAGCAATGAGTAGCCCCCATAATTTTTTACCTTGCAAAATGGGAATCACGAGGTTAGCTTTAATTTCAAACTCGCTCAGTAAATTAATATGGCACTCTGAAATACCTGCCGTGTAAATATCGTCGATCGCGCGAAGGTGTCCCTGCTCGTAAACAGAGACGTAGTGTTCCTGAAAGCAAGGATCGTTAATATCAATTCCCAAAATCGACATCCTATTGGCTGCTACCGACTCGACGGCTATAAATCCACTGTAATCTGGATTAAAACGGTAAATAAGTGTCCTGTCAGTTGACAAAAACTGGCGGACTTCTTCAACAGCCATTGTCATCACTTCTTCTAGGTTAAGAGAAGAACGAATCCGCTCTTGAATGGAATTCACGAGCCGCTCCCTTTTTACTTGTTGATGCAAAGCCGCTTCCGCCTGTTTGCGTGCAGTAATATCTACTCCATAACCAACGCACTCCACAGGTATGCCAGCAGCATCTTTGACCAACTTAACCTCATCGTATATCCAGCGATAACTACCGTCTTTGTGCAGTTCGCGGTATTCATAGGAAATCGTTCCTTTTTCCAATATCTGAGCGAATGAACTATTAACAACCTCTCGATCTTCTGGGTGAACGATGCTATGCCAATCAAGAGAACCATCAACAAATTCTCGCGCTTCGTGGCCGATCATTGAAAAAACGTTCTCGCTGACAAATGTTACGTCATAATTTCCTCCTAATTGGCAGCTAAAAATCACCGCCGGAGTAGTCGCCAGCAAATATTGCAAGCGTTCGGTGACAGAGCGCAAATTTAACTCGGCTTGCTTGCGATCGCGAGCTTCCATTGCTAAAGCTGTCATCTGTGCCAAATAGCTAGCGAAGCTTTGTTCGTCGAGCGTCCACTTCCTCGGCGTGCCCTGATGTTCCAAACAAATTACACCCGCAATTCGTCCTTGATGGGTAATAGGAACATCTAGCATTGACGAGATGTTTAAAGGAATCAAATAAGATTCTCTAAATTCTTGGGTGCGCGGATCGGTTTTGGCATCAACCGCTGCGATCGTCTGTTCAGTCTTCAAAGCTTGGAAATAGCTAGGATAGTCAGCAACTTTTAGTTCTGCACCCTCACTGTGTTGATTGGGCGTCTGTTCGTAAATATCCGCACAGCCCAATGCTGATTTATCTTCCCGATAAAACCAAACGCTTCCCCGCTCAACATTCAGAGTACGGGTTGCCATTTGTGTAATCTCTCTCAACGCCTCGCCGATATTTCCCTCGTAGATACTAGAATTTTGTGCTAATTCTAGCAAGGCAATTTGTTGTTCTGTCAACCTAAGCTCTCGTTCGCGCAAAGCCGATTCAGCGGCTATTCTTACTCTAATTTCTGCTTCTAAATAATCGTTGGTTTCTCTCAACTGTGCGGTGCGCTCTTGGACTTTAGTTTCTAAGTCATCATAAGCGTGTCGCAGCGCTAATTCTGCATCTTCACGGACAGCAATCTCGCTCTGCAACTTGCGATTTATTACCTCTAATTCTTGGGGGGTTTTTAAAGATAAAAACTGTGGTAATAGTGTTACCATCTGTCCGGCCGTGAAGCAGGAAACCAGTGCAGTAATTCCTTTCTCAATCCCCGACAGCCAATAAGCGGAATGCCACAGCGTCCAAATGTCTAACAAGTGACCCGTGCCGCAGAGAATAATAAATGCACCAAATAAAGCAAATATTCCTAAAAAAGGGATATCGCGGCGCTTGAGGATAAAATAAATCAGCATCGCCGGAATTGAATAGTAGGCGATCGCGATTAAAAAGTCGCCGGTGACGTGCAGCCACACCAAAGGCGTTTGCCACAGATAGCAGTGACCGTGCGGCATATACTGAGTTGGAGAAAAGATATTCTTGACTATTTGCCACATAATATTTGCTTGTATATCCTATCAAATGAAACACTCTTCTTGTTCTTGTAGAGTGGGCTGAATAGCCCCCCCTATCTCTATTATGAAGTAGGTCTAAGAACCTCCTCTATCTTTGGGTTGGTGGGGTGCTTCGGTACACCCCACAAGTTGATTGAGAAAAACGGGATGCTCCCCCAAATTTACAGGTTTACCAAAACTTTTTTGAGAGCAAGTTGCTTGTTGTTGAGGTTGTGATTTCAGAGGAATTTCAATAATAAACTCAGTACCCCTCTCAACCTCGGAAACACAACCCAAATAACCTTCATGGCTTTTAATAATCTGATAAGAAATCGCCAAACCCAGACCCGTACCGTAACCGATAGGTTTCGTCGTATAAAACGGATCGTAAATTTTAGCGATCGCGTCAGAATTTATGCCAGTGCCATTATCAGCAATGCGAATCTGCACCCACTTACCATCAACTAAGAGCGTGCGGATGCGAATTTTTAGCAGTTGGCAATGGGTGGTGTGTAAGTGTTCATCGAAATTATTTTCCCAATAGCCTTTGGTCGAATGTCCCTGCTCCGCCATCTGTTCTAAAGCATCAATAGCATTAGAAATAATGTTCATAAATACTTGGTTAAGCTTGCCAGCATAGCATTCCAATAGTGGCAAATCTCCATACTCTTTAATCACTTGGATAGGCTGGCGGTTTGGTTGTTCTTTCAAGCGGTGCTGCAAAATCATTAAAGTGCTGTCTATACCTTCATGGATGTTGACCTCTTTCATATCGGCTTCGTCTAAGCGGGAGAAGGTGCGTAAAGATTTAACAATCTCCCTAATTCGCTCTGCTCCTATTTTGATCGAAGCAAAAATTTTTTGCAAATCTTCTAAAATAAAATCGAGCTCTATGCTGTGAATCTTCTCTGCAATTTCCGGCGCCGGAGCGGGATAATAAACTTGATAAACCTTAATCAATTCCAAAAGCTCTTTAATGTATTCCTCAGCCGGAATCAGATTGCCATAAATGAAGTTAACAGGGTTGTTGATTTCGTGAGCAACGCCAGCTACCATTTGCCCCAAAGAGGACATTTTTTCTGTTTGCACGAGTTGAGTTTGAGCGCCTTTGAGTTGTTGTAGAGTGTTCTCTAGCTGCTGAGTTTGTTCGAGCAGTTTAGCTTCAGAGTGCCGCAGTGAATTTTCAGCCAAAGATCGATCGCGATTTTCCTGTTGCAAAAGTTCATTAGCAACTTCTAAAGCGATCGTCCTCTCCACCACCCGTTTTTCCAATTCCAGCATTAATTCGGAGAGTGCTTCCTGAGCTTGCTTGCGATCGACAATTTCATTTTGTAAAGACAAATTTGCCACCGCCAATTGATCGGGACTGGGGATAGCCAAGATTTTTGGGATCAGTTCCACCAGCACTGCTGCTGTAGATAGCGAAATCAGGGCCGTAATCCCTTTAAGAAAACCAGAGAACCAATAATTAGGATGCCACAGCGTCCATATTTCCATAATATGGGTAATCCCGCAGCAGACAATAAAAGAGCCAAACAACATAAAAACCCAGTCAAAAGGCACATCTTGCCGCTTCTTAACTATATAAATCAGCGTAATGGGTATCAAAAAATAAGCGACGGCAATCAAAGCGTCGGACAAAACGTGCAGCCCCACTAATCCAGGCTTCCACAAATAGCAATGACCGTGAGGAATAAAATAACTAGAAAACATTTCATGAACCATTTGCATCAAATCAACTCGGTTATCTGCTACTATTTTTTAGAGGGTATGACAGGAAAATTCAAAAACCTGCGGGTACAAAAAGAAGAATTAGGCTTTTGGACTTAACAATTGTCACAATTGTGATGAAGAGATACAGCGATATGAAAGGCTCTCTTGGATTTGTAGCGTAAAGTTTGTGGCTAAACAGTATTTAGAAACACAAATTTTTCTAAGTGAAATCCCTGAAACCCTTGCCATGAATAATTTAAGCCATATCGATCGCCGGATAGTCACGAAAAGTATATGAAACTACATCTGATTAAATTTACATCAATTAACTAAACTTTATCAAGGTCAACTGTCACATTTATAATTGTGGCTTCACTACTCACTGTGACACCTGCATGACATTTTTGCCGACGAGCGTAGGAAGTACGCCGTAGGGAGTAGAATAAAGAAGGGTTCGGTGACATTTAACGGATTTTACCTGTTACCCCCAGAGAAATCTTACTGCCGCCTCCCGTCGCAATTCAATAGGCGATCGCTCAGGGCTTTACAGTCAATAAAAAGTGATAACATCAACGATAGACTTACGAAATAATTGCAAATTATGACAATAGATGAGGTAATACAGCTAACTCGTACCCGATTTAAAAAAGATTTATATCCCGTACAAGAAATCATACTCCGCCAAGTTTGGGAAGGAAAGACTTATACAAGTATAGCATCAGCCTCTCATTACGGAGAGCATTACCTGAGAAACATCGCCTCGTCCTTGTGGCAATCTCTCTCTGAAATCTTGCAGATACCTATTAGTAAATCAAATTTTAGATCCTCTTTAGAATCGCGTTTCCTGACAGCAGAGGAACGAAAATTAATAGAAGAATTTACCCGCAGCCAATGCCTAACAACACCTTTAGATTATCCAGGCTCTCCAGTACCCCTCGGTTCGCCATTTTATATCCATCACCCGCTAATTGAAGAACTCGCGTACCGACAGATTGACAAACCTGGAAGTGTTCTGCGGATTAAAGCTCCCAGGAAGATGGGAAAAAGTTCCCTGCTGCTACGGATTTTAGAGCGCGCTAATTCTCTTGGCTACCAAACCGTAAGTTTGGATTTTCAGCAAGCCGACGAAGCTGTTTTAAACAACTTGGATAAATTTTTACGCTGGTTTTGTGCCAACATCAGCCGTCACCTAAAATTGCCACCTCTATTAAATGATTATTGGGATGAAGATATGGGTAGCAAAGTAAGCTGCACCATCTATTTGCAACAATATGTATTAGCAGAAATAAGTAGCCCTCTTGTCTTAGCTTTAAATGAAGTCAATAGAATTTTAGAGTATCCAAAAATTGCCAGAGAATTTTTGCCACTGCTGCGAAGCTGGCATGAAGAAGCAAAGCGGATAGAAACTTTGGGAAAACTGCGGTTAATCGTTCTTCACTCCACAGAAATTTATATTCCTTTAAAGCTGACTGAATCGCCTTTTAATGTCGGTTTGCCGCTGCAATTACCCTATTTTACAAAAGAGCAGATACTTGCTTTAGCGCAGCGTCACGGACTGGATTGGAGAGATAGCCCCGATGCCGATCGACTGATGGCAATGGTGGGGGGACATCCTTATCTGGTGCGGCTAGCTCTTTACCACCTCTGTCAAAACAGTGTAACGCTAGATCGGCTACTACAAGAAGCTTCCACAATATCTGGAATTTATAAAGATTACTTGCAGAATTTTTGGGTGGCTTTCCAAGAGTATCCCCAACTCGCAGTTGCATTTAAACAAGTGGTAAAATCAGATGGCGGCGTGGAATTAGATCCGATAGTAGCTTCTAAATTAATGAGTATGGGGCTGATTCATATCGATAACAACCGCTGTACATTGAGCTGCGAATTGTACCGCCTGTATTTTTATTCGCAGAACTTTTTTTAGTTATTGCCCCACCTGAAAAATCTGTTCTGCCTTTAAGTAAAAGTAGGGTGCGTCGCCACGAACAATTCTTGCTGCCCAGAAAGCGATCGAGCGACGCACCTTACCATACGAT